>JANMAX010000311.1:0-9100 GCA_031360075.1 bacterium
GATAGAGCAACTCTCTTTCTGTAAATTCGCTCAGCCCTTCGTGCCGCTCTCGCCGCAGATGTAGGTCCGTTCGGTCTCCCACCCCTCGCTGAGTTCCGCGAGGATCGCGGTGACCAGCCTGAGGAGTGATGCCTCGTTCGGGAACAGTGTTGCGACCCGGGTCCGACGCTTGATCTCACGATTCACGCGCTCGAGCCCATTGGTGGTGCGCAGCCGTCGACGGTACTCCGGCGGCAGACTGAAGATCGACAAGCCCTGCGGGAGGCTCTCCTCTGCCCACGCCGCGAAGCGAGGGGCGGTTTCTCGATAGCCGGCGACGACCTCGGCGAGGCGCAGGTCGGCAGCCTTGCGATCTGGTGCGTCGAATACCGAACGTAGGGCTCGCGCTGCGGGCCCGCGCATCTCCTGCCGCGGGAGATACGCCATCGCGTTCTGCTGGAGGTGGAACTGACATCGTTGCCACGGAACGCCGGGCAGTCGAGCCTTGCGCGCTGCGCCCAACCCGGCGTGGTCATCACTGATCACCATCTCGACGCCATGCAGGCCGCGCTTTTGCAACGACTCCATGAAATCGCGCCAGTGAACCTCGGCTTCCGACAGCGACACGCTCACGCCCAGGACCGTGCGCTTGCCGTCGCGACGAACCCGGGTCGCGATCAACACCGCGCAGTCGATCACCGAGCCGCCGTGGCGCACTTTCTCGTAGCGCGCGTCGAGGATCACGAACGGCACGTCGCCCAGAGGCCGAGTGCGCCAGGTCTCGAGTTCCGCGTCGAGCAGCGCCGCCGCCCGCGAGACCGAGGTCGAGCTGACGTCCACACCGCAGAGCACCTTGGTGATCTCCGCCACCTTCCGAGTCGAGACGCCCTGCACGTACATCTCGGCGATCGCCAGCTTCAACGCCCGCTCGCTGCGCATCCCTCGCTCGAGCGACTGCGGATAGAACCCTTCGACGCCGTCGTCGAGGCCACGGACCTGAGGGATCCGCAGGTCCAGCACTCCCACACGCGAGTCGACGCTCCTGGGCTTGTACCCGTTCGCGTGTCCGCGCCGCTCCGGGTCGCGTTCGTAGGGACCCGCACCCAAGAACGCCGAGCGTTCTCGTTTCATCGCCTCGTTCATCAGGATCTCGATCGCCCTGGGCATGCCCTCCAGCCCAGACTCAACCACCATTGCAAGTGCCTCTTCTACTCCCGTACGCTCCGTGTGGCGGGTCTCGTCCATCGCTTCCTCCTCGGTTGACGTCTTTGCAGGACATCGACGAGAAGAGCTGACGCGGCCCGCCGTTGCAACTCACGGGCCGCTGAACGGATGAATCGAAATTACAGAAGAGAAGTTAGGCTAACTACTTCCACTGCGGCGGGCTGGACCTCTATCCGAGCAGCCTCACGAGCGGCCAATGAAATCACCCACACGAATCACGGAAGCGCCAACTTTGGAGGCGGCTCCCGGATTCAAACCAGCGCGTAGGAATTGCCAAAGCACGGCCCGTCAACACGGGCGGGAGCGAACGGTTATCACTCAGCCCGCGATGCGGCCCGTGCAATGCGGGTGATCTCCTTGGCGATATCCTCAGGTGCAAGAACAAAATCTATGCACCCGCTCGCGATTGCGCTAACAGGCATATCGGGCACCGCGGCTGTGTCTGGACTCTGCGCAATAGTAATGCCACCCACTTCCTTTATGCCGCAAAGTGCGGCCGCGCCATCACCGTCATATCCCGAAACGATGACTGCGATCAGCTTGCCGTCCCAATGCTTTGTGAGGGATTGCAGAAAAACCGTGATCACGTCAGGCCATCCCCGCAGCTTGGAGATCGGCTTCAGACGGAACTCGCCATCAAGGATGTGCAAATCGCGCTGCTCCGGGATGATGAACACATGGTTGGGTTGGATATCCAATCGTTCCGTGATCAGTTCAACTGGCATCGCAGTGAAGCGCGGAAGAATCACGTGGAGCTGTGTGGCTACGGTCCTCAGGTGATTGACGATGACGATGGCAACCCCCATTTCGGCCGGGAGATGTCGAAGTAACCGCGTGTAGGCGTCGAGCCCACCGGCCGAACCGCCGACACAGACGACAGGAAAGTCTCTGGCAACACTCTTGACGTTCAATGGTAATCACTCCCACCTTGGATTGTTCATTCATCCCAACGTCGGCACACTTCGTCAGGAATCATCAGGGTCGGACCGGTCCTCGCCGCCCTGCCGCAGGATCTCGCGCGCCAGCGTGCCCAGTCCTGTCCGGCCTCGGCATCGACTGGGAGCAGGTACACGGTGTTCTTGAGCCCCACCGCGCCCGGTTGAACCAGCTGGCGACGGATCGTCACCTGCAGGGTAATCCGGTTTCGCCGGGATCTGGTGGATCAGCAGGAGCCACTTCGCTGCATTCGCTTGGGGCAGCGTTCCTCCTCGCTCTCGGATCAGATCAGGAGTCATAGGCGCGACGAATCAGTGGGTCAACTCGAATGATTCGGTTGGACTTTGAGTGCGGCAGACGCCTCAGCTCTGGCACGCATGGTCACTGCGGCATCGGGGGCGGCCGCACCGGTGGTCCCGAATCTTCAGGACACAAGGGGCTCTGGAGCTTTGTTCACACGAACTTACGCCGTTCGTGTGGGCCGCCGGGACGCCGCTGGCTACAAGTTCGGCCACAGATTGGCCTTCATTGGCCGCATGACGACCTTCGGAGCGAAGAGTCGATGCTGCTTGGTCCCGAGCTTCACGTTGAGCTTCAGCTTTGGCGTCTTGCCCGGTTTCGCGACTGCCCCGGCTCGTGCCAGGCGGGCCGCTCCGCGTTCGAGAATCGCCCTCAGGCTCTCCACCTGCTCAAGAGACATGTAGAGCGTCGCGGTCGTATTCTCTTTCGTGAGCTCGAGCATCTTCGCCTTGGTTCCGAGCTCGACGTTCACGCCACCAAGCGATTTCTGCTTACCCGCCATGACATGGCCTCCGGTCAGACGCCACCAGCAACGACCGTGCTACTTGCTGCGCGGAATGCTCGCCAGCCGCTCGTGGAGTAGATTGACGGAATCCACGAATTCCTCGAATTGCGCCCAATCCTCGAAGGATGCGGTCCAACCGTTGTGCGGCGCACCCGGAGGGCCGATTCGTACCTCCGGGATGGAGTGCTGATCGAGCACCTCGATGGTGCAAGGGGTGCTCTTGTCGTTGAGTCTTCCCGGGACGTCCGCCTCGAAGAACGGCTGCGTACCCATTCGTTCACCTCCACACGTCGTTGACCACCAGTGATGCAAACGGAGTCGCGTCAGAGTCCCGCGACCAACTCCAACCGCTCCACTTCTCGCCGCACCATGTCGCCGCTGATCTTCGCGTAGCGCTGCGTCGTCACGGTGGACGAGTGGCCGAGCATCTGTTGCAGCGCCGCCAGGCTTCCGCCGCGTTCCAGCCAGTGAGCGAGAGCGGCCAGTTGCCGCATGGCCCGCCTCACGACCTTGGATGGCTGTTCCATCGCCGTGCTCCCAGGCACTTCCCTCGAGGCCCGGCGAGGGCGTCCGCACGCCCTGGCCCGACGCTCAGGGCTTCAGTTCCGCAGGAAGCACATCGGCAGCACGGAGATCGTGCGCGGCCTTCGTGAACCAAGGCCGCGACTCCGCAATGCGGGCCGGATCAGGCGGCATGGAGCAGCATTCCGTCCCGCACCACGGTTGCGGGCAACGATGACTTCAGCGGAAGCCTGCGATCGAACTCCTCGCGCGACCACGCGAGGATGTCGGCGGAGATGCCAAGGCCCCAGACGAGAGAGTGTGCCTGCTGCGCGATCCGGTAGGCCGGCACGTCCAGCTTCTCGAAGACCATCAGCAGGTCGTAGTCGCTATCCGGCGCGCCCAACCCCCGGCCTCTGGATCCGAACAGATAGAGGCGCTCCGGGTGATGGGCCTCCACGAGACGACGCACCAACTCCGCCAGCTTTGGGTCGCGTTCGAGGATTCCTAGGTCGGTCATATCGTCCCCGTGGGCCGGGATTCGGCATGGCGTTCATGCCCCGCCGCAGGCGAGGATAGCAGACGCGCAACGGGCCCGCGACGCACCACGTCCGGAACACGCGAGCAACACTGCCGCGGCCCACGGTGCGCGCCACGGCGATCGCTGGCCTCTGCGCGGCCGGCGACCGCAGGCGGGCAGCGTGGCAGCAACCGGACAGGTTCGTCCTCCTGTCCGCATGGGCGCGGGGGCCGCCCGCTTCGCGCCCTGCATCGTCACGCTCAGCGGGCCGCGGCTCCCTGCCTCGTCATCGCCGGCTGACCCGTCAGCTGGGTCGCGAGCGCCTCGAGGAGTGCGACTGACTCGTTCATGCACAACAGATGAACGGGTTCGAGCGCGGGTTCCCCGCGCAGCGCGACCCGGCCCTCCAACTGCGTCTCGGCATTGTCGGCCATGAACCCGTACGGGTAGTAGACGACCCGGCGGTAGCCCGCTTCGCTGATCGCTCGCAGTGCCACGTCCGCCGGTGGCGCCGTCCAGCGGCCGCCGTACACATGATTGAGCCAGCCGTTCGCCACCATGCCGAAGTGCGGCGCCAGCCGCTGCGCGATCCCCGCGCAGACGCGCTCGGTGGCAAGCCGCCCGGTCTCGTAAGGCCGCGGCGGTTCCAGCAGCGTCCCGTGCGCGGCCAGCATGAGCGCCCACGTGCCGTCCGGCCGCACGCCCTGGTTCGCCAGCTCATCGAGCACGTGGTTCGCCGAGAGCTCGGCGAACAGCTCTTCGCCAAGTGGCGGCATGACGCGCGCGGGTGCGGGCCGGCCGGTGGGGAAGCGCTTGCGCAGCCACGTCTCCAGCGTCGTCCGCGACAGCGCGTGCGTGAACGCCGAATCGGCGACGTACATCGGGATGACGTCCACCGGCTCACTCGCGGGCACCTCGTCGAGCACATGGGTGAGCAGCGGGTCGCGGAACTCATACGCCACCTTCACACGCCACGTCGCGCCGGGCTCGCGTGCGGTGAGCACGCGGGCGAGTTCGCCGGCCTGCTCCTCCGTGATCGGCTCGAGCGGCGAACGGTAGTGCTCGGCACGCCACAAGCTCGTGCGCAGCCGCGCGCGCGACAGCGCGATCATCGGCAGCAGCGGCAGCGGGATGGGCGCTACGGTGCGCGTGAGTCCGAGCAGGATGCGCCACGAGTAGCGCAGTTGCGCGAAGTAGTCGGGGACGGGCGGCTCGCCGTAGGTGAGCAGGACGACGTGTCGGGTGGTCAACGCGTGGCTCCTCGGCCGTTGGCCTGTGGGTGGTGGGTGATGCGATCGAGCACGCGCTCGGCGAGCAGCGTGCCAGAGCGAACGGCGTGGTTGAACGAGACGCCGTCGTAACTGGTGCCGCTCAGCTCCAGGCCGGGCAGCCGCTCCAGGCGTTCGCGCGCGCGCACCACGCGGGCGGAATGCCCGAGCGTGTACTGCGCGATCGCGTCCGGGAACGCACGGATCCAGCTCCGCACGGGCGCGGCGGTGATGCCCAACACGGGCTCCAGTTCGGCTCGCGCGACGGCAAGCAGCTCGGCTTCCGGCAGTCCCGCGACACGAGGGTGCCGCACGCCGCCGACCATGACGCGCAGCAGGACCATGCCCGCGGGCGCTCGGCCTTCGAACAACGACGACTCCCACACCACGCCCAGCGTCTCGATGCCGCGCGCCTGCGCCACCAGATAGCCGTAGCCGTCGAGCGGACGGGGCACGTCGGCCTGGCGGAACGCCATAGCCACGAGCGCCAGCCCCGCGCGCGGAAAGCTCGCGAGGTCGTCCGCCAGCGCGGGATCCAGCGCTGCCAGCAACGGGGCCGCCTCCCAAGCGTGTTGCGCGAGCACCACGACATCCGCCTCGAGCGTGCCTCCTCCGGCGATGGCCACGCGCCACGCCTCACCCGCGGGCGCGATGCCGGTCACCCGGCTGCCGGTCCGCAGATCGCCGCCCAGCCGGTCGCGCAGCGCGTTCACCAACTCCCGCATGCCGCCGCGGAACGCCACGAGGCGCGTGGGCGGCAGCTTCCGGCGGGCGATCATCGCGCGGACCAGGCTGCCGTGGTCGCGCTCCATCTCGGTCATGAGCGGGAACGCATCGGCCACGGAGAGCGCGCGACTGTCGCCGGCCGAGATACCGGACACGGCCGCATCCACCAGACGCTCGGCCGCCTCGCGCCCGATGCGGCGTTCGGCGAACTGGAACACGGTCTCGTCCACGCCCTCTGGCCGGGGCCTCGCGAACGGCTCGAGCAAGAGCCGCAGCTTGCCCGCCAGAGTCAGCGCATCCGACGTCAGCAGCGTCGGCGGCGAATCAGGTGCGCGGCGCAGCTTGCCGCCGTGCAGGATGAACCGACGCTTGCCCTCAGGCCGTGCCTCGATGATCGAGGACTCGATGCCGAGGTCGCGGGCCAGGTCGCGGGCGTGCGGCTCGTGCGCCCGGTCGAGGAACCCGTTGGGTCCCTCCTCTACCAGGAACCCGTCCCCGCTGCGAGTCTGCGCATGCCCGCCGGCGTGCGCCTGGGCTTCGAGCACGGTGAGCGCGATGGGCCGGCCGGCCGCCGCCAGGCGCTCGCGCACCCGGAAGGCCGCGCTCAGGCCCGAGACGCCCGCGCCGACGACCACCACCCGGGGCACGCTCATACGGTGCGGCTGAACACCGGCTTCGCACCCGAGCGCGAGTCCAGGTAGCGGTCGAAGTGCATGGCCACCACGCGCACGAACAGCCGGCCGAGCGGCGTGAGCACGATCTCGTCGCGCCCGACGCTGACCAGACCGTGCGAGACGGGCGAGTCCTCACCGCACAGGCGCGCCAGTTCGTCCGCGAAGTAGCTTGCGAAAACGATGCCGAATCGCCGCTCGACATCACGCACGTCCAAGTGGCCGTTGCACATGAGCTGGTTGATGACGTGACGGCGCAGGACGTCGTCGGCATCGAGACGGAACCCGCGTTCAACGGGGAACCGCCCGGCCGCGATGGCGTCGTGATAGTCAGGGAGCTTCTTCACGTTCTGCACGAACGCGCCCTGCACGTCCCCGATCGCCGAGATGCCGACCGCGACCATGTCGCGCGCGCTCTGCACGGTGTAGCCCATGAAGTTGCGCGACAGCGTGCGCGCCTCGATGGCGCGCGACAGCTCGTCACCGGGCAGCGCGAAGTGGTCCATGCCGATGGCCCTGTAGCCCGCGGCGGTGAAGATGTCGACCGCCATGCTGATGAGCTGCAGCCGCAGTTCGGCGTCCGGCAGCGACTCGGCCGGAAGGTGCTTCATGTGCGGCTTCATCCAGTGGACGTAGGCGAAACCGTAGACGGCCACCCGATCCGGGCGGATGGCCACGACCTGGTCGAGTGTGCGCCGGAAGCCCTCGATGGTCTGGTACGGCAATCCATAGATGAGGTCGATGTTCACCGACTGCCAGCCGACCTGGCGCGCCCGCTCGATCATGTCGCGCGTCATGTCGTGACCCTGCACGCGGTGCACGGCCAGCTGGACGTCCGGAGCGAAGTCCTGCACGCCCATCGACAGCCGGTTGAACCCCAACTCGCGCAGGCGGACGATGTGCTCGTCGGTGGTGACGCGCGGATCCACCTCGATGCCCACTTCGGCGTCGGGGGTGAGTTCGAAATGCTTCGTGATCGTGCGGAAGAACCGCTCGAGATCGGCGGCGCCGTAGTACGTCGGCGTGCCGCCGCCTAAGTGCAGCTGCGAGACCCGCCGGCGATGCGGCAGGTGCTTCGCCAGCAGCTCCACTTCGCCGATGACGTCCTCCAGGTAGTGCGCGGCGACGTCGCGGTGCTTCGTGATCACCACGTTGCAGCCGCAGTACAGACAGCGCTCCTCGCAGAACGGCAGGTGGGCGTAGAACGACAGCGGTTCGCTGGCCTGCGCGTCAGCCGCCGCGAGCCGGTCGCCGTAGTCGGCCGCGGTGAAGTCCGCGCTGAACTCGACCGCGGTGGGATACGACGTGTAGCGCGGTCCCGGGCGGTCGAAGCGCTCGATCAGCTGCCGGGTCGTCTGAGCGTCGCTCATGATGCCCTCCCGACCCGTTCGGCCACGGCCTCGACGAGCGCCTCGACCGACGCCAGGGGCGTCTCGGGCAGGATGCCGTGGCCGAGGTTCATGATGTGGCCCGGGGCATCGCCGGCGCTCTCGAGCACGGCGCGCGCCCGTTCGCGCACGACCTCGGGCGGTGCGAACAGCAGGTGCGGATCGAGGTTGCCCTGCAGGGCGACACGGCCGCCGGTGCGGCGCCTTGCCTCGGCGATCGGCGTGCGCCAGCACAGGCCGAGGACGTCCGCACCGATCGCGAGGCTGTCCTCCAGCAGGTGCCCGCCCGCGACCGCGAAGTAGATGACGGGCACGCCGTCGCGCTGGATACCGCGCACCAGACGCTGCAGGGCCGGCAGCACGTAGGCGCGGTAGTCCTCGGGCGACAGGATCCCCGCCCACGAGTCGAAGATCTGCACGGCCTGCGCACCCGAGCGGATCTGCATGTTCAGGTAGTCCGCCATCTGGTCGGCGAGCTTCTCCAACAGCAGCACGAACGTGGCCGGCTCGCGCGCCATGAGGCTCTTGACGCCGCCAAAGCCCTCCTTCCCGCGCCCTTCGACCAAGTAGGCCGCGAGCGTGAACGGTGCGCCGCAGAAACCGATCACCGGAGTCTTGCCGTCGAGCTCGCGCCGCAGCAGCGCGACCGCCTCGCCCACGAACGCCGAGGCCTCCGCGGCGGGCCGCACCACCAGTGCGTCGACGTCGGCACGCGTGCGGACCGGCCGCAGGATGTGCGGGCCGGGGTTGAACTCGAGTTCGACTCCCATGGCCTCGAGCGGCACCATGATGTCCGAGAAGATGATGGCGGCATCGAGCGCGAAGCGCCGCAGCGGCTGCAGGCTGGCTTCGACCGCCAGCTCGGGCGTGCGGCATACCGTGAGGAAGTCGGCGCGCTCGCGCAGCGCGCGGTACTCGGGCAGGTAGCGGCCCGCCTGCCGCATGATCCACAGCGGCGTGCGGTCCACCGGGCGGCGCCAGCAGGCGTGCAGGAAGCGATCGTTCACGACGCCACCTCCGCGAACGCCGCGCGCGCGGCGTCCAGAGTGCGGTCGATGTCCGGCGCGCCGGGAGCGGGCGAC
>JANMAX010000314.1:0-15362 GCA_031360075.1 bacterium
GCGCACGTCGATCTCGCGTTCGCCGTGGGCCGGCACGTCGAATGTCCAGCGCAGCACGCCCGAGGCGCGCCCGACGGGGTCGCTCAGGGTGTCACGGCGAGGCACACGGCCGACACGCAATCGCTCGACCAGGCCGCCCTCGTCGAATGCCAGTGCCTCGAACGCATCCGGAGCAGGTGACGCCGCCAGCCAGCGGTCGGAGTTCACCTGCACGCGCGCGCCATCACGACGCAATGACGCGATGCGTGCCGGTCCGCCGGGGACGTTCAAGAACTGGCTCGGCGGGTTGACCTGGAACGGTCGCAGTGCGACCAGGAGCGTCACGCTCCGCATGCGTGGTTCGAGGTTGCGCACGCGATAGCGGGCCAGCAATTCACTTGCGCTGCCTCCGGCACCGGTCGAACGTGCGAACACGGTCACCGCTAGTGCCAGCGAGTCCACCGTACGCGTGGCCGTGGGTATCGGCAGCTGGCCGGAGGCCAGCGACTGCGACGTCCAGCCATCGGCCCATGTGCGCAGGCCGTTCTCGGTGAACAAGTACGGCTCCAGCGAGAATTGCGCGCGCCCGGTCTCGAGCCGCAGGTCCTCATCGAGCAGGCCCTCATCGACATCACCATCGACGCCGATCACGGTCCAGTAGCTCTGCTCCCCCAGGAAGCCGCGCGGGTAGTGCCCGCGCGGCGCGTCCTCTGCCACGGCGGTCAGGAATCGCTCGGCGGTGGCCCCCCATTCGAGCGGCTTCACGTCGAGGTTCAAGAGCGCCACGGTTCGCGCCGTACGAGTGATCGTGCGCACGCGCAGCCGCGTCGCCTCGCTTTCGGGCAACTCCAGCCAGTCGCGGCCGCCGTCGCTACCGCGCACCTCGCGCACCGTGCGCCACATGCCGGCGCCCTCGTCCAGGTCGATGGCGTAGTCGCGCGCCTGCAGCCCCGCGCCCCAGTCGAGCACCAGCCCGCCGAACTCGCGCAGCGTGCCGAGGTCGAGTGTCAGAGCCGGTGCGCTGTCACGCACAGTGCTCTCCCACGAACTCGCCGGCGTGGTGTCGACGGCGAACGCGGCGGTGTGACCGGGTTTCTGCGACGTCGCACTCGCGACCGGAAGGGGCGGAAGCTCCGGCACTGGCAGCGGCACGAGCGTCAGGTCATCGAACCACACCGTGCCAGCGCCGCCCGAGCCCGCGGTGATGGCGAACTCCAGCGCCGCGGCGTGGTGGAGCACTCCCCCGCCCTGCGGGCCCCACGCGTAGGAGATCTGGCGCTTGCGGATGCGGTCGGTGGTCCACTCGCGCGGGTACTCGAAGTTCACGCGGTTCAGCCACCAGACGTTCTCGCCCGAGTCGTCGATGAGCTTGAACTCGAGGTTCTGCGGTTGCGTCTCGCCGCGGATGCTGTACTCGAAGCGGTAGTTCTCGGGCAGGTCGAGTGAGAGCTTGCGGTGCAGCACCGCGTAGCCGCCGCCCTTGGCGAAGTTGAAGTCAACGCGCAGCGCGTTGCCGTGAACCCCGGGCTCCAGCGACAGCTTCATCTCGACCCCGCTGGCGGGGGTGGCGAGCCAGTCGGAGGAAGACTCGAATGCGGCTATGGAAACAGGCCGCGCCGCTGGCGCGGTGGTGTTGGCGGCCGAGGCGGCTGAAGCGAAGCCCGCGGGCGCGATCAGCAGGAGTGCCGCCGCAGCAAGCCTGGAGGAGGCGCACACAAGACCTGCGCTTCGCGCTGCCCTCATTTCACACTCCCTGCCATGACCCCGCGGATGTACCAGCGTTGCAGCACGATGAACACGAGCAGCACGGGCAGCACGGTCACGACCGAGCCCGCCATCATGAGTTCGGTGTCCTGCACGTGTTCGCCCACGAGGCTCGCGAGCGCGACGGGCAGCGTGTAATGGCGCTCGTCGGATAACACCACCAACGGCCACAGGAAGTCGTTCCACGACGACATGAACACGAACACCGCCAGCGTCGCCATGACCGGCGCCATGGTCGGCAGCACGATCGACCACCAGATGCGGCCCTCGGTAGCGCCATCGAGCCGCGCCGAGTTCAGCAGGTCGTCGGGGATCGAGAGCGCGTATTGGCGCACCAGGAAGATGCCGAACACGCTCGCCAGCCAGGGCACCAACACTCCGCCGAACGTGTTCACCAGTCCCAAGCCCTTCAGCATCAAGAACAGCGGCAGCATGCCGACTTGCGCCGGTACCAGCATGGCCGCCAGCAGCAAGCGGAACAGTCCCTGCCGGCCGGGGAACTCCAGCTTGGCGAACGCGTAGCCCGCCATGCTGCTGGTGACCAGCGTGCACACCGTGCCGAGCACCGACACCAGCAGGCTGTTGCCGAACGCCCGGGCCAGGTTCAGGTGGGAGAACAGTTCGATGTAGTGCTCGAACGTCACCCGGCTCGGTAGCAGCGGCGGTGGTGCGGTGTTCGCGGCCCCGGTCGGCATGAGCGATGCCGAGAGCATCCACAGGAGCGGCGCCACCGTGAGTGCTGCGCCTGCGATCAGGATGGCGTTCGTGACCAGAGGCCCCAGGCGCTTCATGCCCGCTCCTTCCTGGACTGGAGCCGCATCTGCACGGCGGTCGCCACGAGGATGAGCGCGAACAGGAGGAACGCCAGCGACGCCGCATAGCCGAGGCGCCACCAGCGGAAGCCCTGCTCGTACATGAGCAGCACCAGGCTGGTCGTGCTCTTCAGGGGCCCGCCCTGCGTCATGACGTAGGGCTCGGCGAACAACTGGAAGTAATTGATCACCGTGGTGACGCTGACGAACAGGAACACCGGGGCCAGGTCGGGCAGCGTGACGTTCCAGAACCGCTGCCAGCCAGTCGCCCCGTCCAGTTGCGCCGCCTCGTGCAGTTCCTTGGGCACGTTCTGGAGTCCGGCCACGAAAATGAGCAGGTTGTAGCCGAAGTTCTTCCACACCGACAGCACGATGATGCTGGGCATGGCCCAGTGGGGGTCGCCCAGCCAGTCGATGCGCGGTACTCCGAAGCGCGCCAGGAACGCGTTCATGAGCCCGTACTGGGGCTGGTAGAGGTAGCGCCAGACGATGGCCACCGCCACGAGCGTGGTGACGACCGGCGCGAAGTACACCGCTCGGAAGAACGGCTTGAAGCGCGTGCTCCTGGCATCCACCAGCAATGCCGCCGCGAGTGAGACCGCCACCGACAGCGGCGCTCCGATGAACGCATAGGCGAGCGTGACGCGCAGCGCGTTCCACGAGTCGGCGTTGGTGAGTGCATGGCCGTAGTTGGCGAGCCCCACGAAACGCACGCTGGTCGGGTCCCCGATGGCGTACAGATCGAAGTCGGTGAGGCTCAGCCACAGGCCATAGAGCACGGGCCCGAAGAAGAACACCAGGATGAGCGCGACCGAGGGCAGCGCGAACATGAGTCCGGCGCGGGCCTGACGGCCCGCCAGCGGCGCGCTCACGGTGTGCCCGCTTTCCGCTGGGCCAACCAGCGTCGTTTCTCCAGCATCTGGTCGACGATGCGGTCGAGCTCGGCGAGCGCGGAGTCGGTTGTCACGGCACCGCGGATGGCGCGGTCGGACTGTTCCCAGACGCGCGTCGCGATCTCCTCCCACTCCGGGACCATGGGGCACGGCGCGGTGCGTAACAGCTGGTCGCCGAACGCCCGTGTGCGTGCATCGGCGGTGAGTGCGGTGTCGGCCCACGCCTCGCGCCGTGCGGGTAGGTCGCCGGTCAGCCGCCAGAAGCGCACCTGCTGCTCGGGTTGCGACAAGTACTCGATCAGCTGCCACGCCGCTTCGGGATGCTTCGTGCCGTGGAACATCACCAACGACGAGCCGCCGGCGAACGACACGCCCGGGCCGTCCGGGCCGGGCATCACCGCGGTCCCCCACGCGCCCTGCAGCGAGTCCGGCAGCCGGCGCGCGAACTCGCCCAGGTTCCACGGTCCAGTCACGACCATGGCGAACGTGCCACGTTCGAGTTCCTGGTACATGTTCGCGATCTCCTGGATGCCGAGCGTGGGCGCCAGGCCCTCGCGGTACAGGCTCAGGTAGAAGTCGAACGCACGCCGGAACTCGGGGCCGCTGAAGTCGCCGCGCGTGCCGCCATCGGCCAGCAGTTTCGAGCCGCTCTGGAGGCCCAACACCACCGGTTGCATCCACTCGTTCGTGGGCAGGAAGATGCCGTAGTGCTTGTCGCCGCCGCGCGCCTTCACCGCGCGCAGGCACTCCTTCCAGTGCCGCCAGTCGGTCGGCATGGCATCGTAGCCGGCACGCGCCAGCAGGTCCTTGCGGTAGAACAGCAGCCGCGTGTCGACGTACCACGGCAGGCCATAAGTGACACCGTCGAGCACGTTCGTGTCCCAGATGCCGCCGAAGTAGGAGTCGCGCGTCAGGCTGCTCCTGGCGAGCCACGGATCGAGCGGAGCGACCGCCTTGAGCGTGCCGAACTCCGAGATCCAGCTGTTGCCCAGCTGCCCGACATCCGGCAGCGAGCCGCCGACGTGCGACGTCAGGAGTTTCTCGTGCGCGGCCGACCACGGAATCTGCTGGACGTGCACCTTGATACCGGGGTGCGTGGCCTCGAAGTCCTTGACCAGTTCGCCGACCACTTCACCCTCACGCCCCATGGCCCACATGCGCAGCGTCACCAGACCGTCGTCGCGAGCCGAGCAGCCACCGAGCACCAGTGCGCCGAGCAGCACGGCGCCCGACAAAAGCGCGCGCATCACAACGGAACCCCGCGGTAGCGCGGCCCGTGCGGTGCCCCGCGGCTCGCTCAGTCGCCGTGCCTGCCGGTGCACTCGCCACGCATGGCGCGTGTCGCGGCTGGGCGCCGCACTCGCGGGAGGAGTCACTTGGCTCCCGCTTCACCGGCCAGCCAGCCGCCGCGGAAGCCGGCCCTGAGCAAGCCGCGTTTGAGATGGGGATTGTCGCGCATCACCCGCCACACCAGTCCGCTCCGCCAGTTCTCGAGCATCGCGAGCATGGGGCCCTGATCGATGCCCAGGTAGTCGCTGTCGAACCAACCGACCCCCGGCACGACCTTGCCGTGGTGCGTGTCGGTGGCGACATCAAGCGTCGGGTTGAAGGCGTCGATGAAGCCGTACTGGCGGAAGACATGGTCGCCGTAGCGCTCGCGCATCGCGTATAGCGCCGGCAGGCAGACCTCGGGCGCGAAAGCCACCGAGCCACCCGCGGCCGTGGGTGAAATCGTGCCATCGTCCCCGATGCGGGTGTGGTCTGCGCCACGCGCGTCGTAGGTGTGGAACTCTCGTTCGCGCCCGTCGAGTGTCACCTTCCCGTCGAGCGGCCCGTCGCACGCCGTGAGCCCCCAGACGAGCGCGTCATAGCCCTTGAAGCCGGAGGGATTGGCGATGGCGTAGGCGCGTTGGGCGAGCGTGGCGCGGCGCGAGTTCTCGAAGTAGTCAATACCCTTGGCTCGCATGTAGTCGTCCTGGATGCCACGGAAGTCAATCCAGACATGCGAGTACTGATGGCCGAACATCGGCGCGAATCCCAGATACTCCTGCCCGTAAAACGTGCCCCACTTGTAGCCGTCGGTCCACGAGCGCCAGGTGTCGCCGCCCACGGCATGCCTCGGTGAGCCCAGTGCCAGCAGGTGCATGAACAGCGTCTCGTTGTAGCCGCGCCAGTCGTAAGGCAGGAAGCCCTCGCGCGGCTTCCAGCCCAGCGACAACAGCTGCGGGCGCACCTGCATCCATTTCCAATCGGCGCGCACCACGAGCGAGTCGGTGAGCCGGCGGATCTGGCGCTCGGTGGCATTGCCCCTGCTGAAATAAGACTGGCAGAACAACGCTCCGAACAGGAACAGCCCGGTGTCGACGTTCGACAACTCGACGTTCTCGAAGCGCGTGCCGCTGCCTGGATGCAGGAAGTGGAAGAAGAAGCCCTTGTAGCCGGTGGAGCCGGCATACGCCGTGTCCTGCCGGGAGTTCCAGAAGAACTCGAGCGTGCGCAGCGCCCGGGTCGCCGCCTGCTCGCGCGTCACCCAGCGGCGTTCGGCCCCGATCGGATACGCCGTCAGTGCGAAGCCGGTGGCAGCCACGCTGATGAAACTGCGCGTCGGCCAACGATCGGGCATGAGTCCGGTGACCGGGTCCGCCTGGTCCCAGAAGAACGCGAACGTGCGCCGTTCAAGCGAGTCGGCGAACGCGCGGTGCGCGGGGGTGATCGAGGACGCCGAGAATTCGCCAACGGCGTGCGGCGTCGCCGCCGAGCACGCCGCCAGCCCAAGGGCTGCACCGAGCCCTATGAGAGCGAACCGTGCAGCGCGGACCAGGCGACTCGGGACTTTCACGCGTCACGCTCCTTGCGGCTGGGCTTCAGTCGGACGGCCTTGCGAGTGCGGCGCGGCGCGGCCCCGCGCGGTTTGGGATCGCCGGCGCGGCGGCTGTCGATGGGCGAAGCGCCGCACGACGAGCGCACCACCAGCGAGGTCGACAGCACTTCGTGTGCACGTGCGGGTGCAGGCTCGCCGCGGTCGCGGCGCAACAAGCGCTGCAACGCCCGCTCCCCCATCTGGTACGCGTCGACGCGCACGGTCGTGAGCGGCGGCGTCAGGTGACGCGCCAGCCCGATGTCGTCGAAGCCCACCACGGCCATGTCGCGCGGCACACGCAGTCCGGCATCGCGGAGCGCCCCGAGTGCGCCGACCGCCATGACGTCGTTGGCCACGAACACCGCGGTCGGTGGGGGTGACAGGCGCATGAGGGCCTGCGCACCCTGGTAGCCCGAGGGTTCGGCGAAGTCGCCCGTCACTTCGAGCGCCCTCGTGTTCGTGATGCCGGCATCGCACATGGCGTTCCGGTAGCCCTGGGTGCGCTCATGCGCATCGCGGTTCCCTGCGGGGCCGGTGATGGTGGCGATGCGGCGGTGCCCCAGGCGCTGGAGGTGGCGCACGACGCCATAGGCCGCATCGAGGTTCGCGATCGCGACCGTGTCGAAGTCCGCGACTTCGGCCCCGGGCCCCAGCAGCACCACCGGGCAGTCCCACGCCGCGGCGCGGATCGCGGGCACGAAGTCGACTTCCGGCGCCATGACGATGAGCCCGTCGATGCGGCCGCGCATCGAGCGCAGCGTGGTGACCAGTTCCTTCGAGTTGGAATGCGAACTCGATACCAGCACGTGCAACCCCTCGCGGCGGGCGGCGAGATCGATCCCGCGGATGACTTCGGAGAAGAACTCGCCATGCAGGTCCGGCAGCAACACGCCAATGGCGTGCGTGCGATTGGTGATGAGGCTGCGCGCCGCGCCGTTCGGCCAGAAGCGCAGCTTCTCCGCCACCGCGCGCACTCTCCGGCGGGTGTCCTCGTGCACGCGTTCGCTGTCGTTGAAGACGCGCGAGACCGTCGCGACGGAAACACCTGCATCGCGCGCCACGTCCTTGATGGTCGCCATTCCCGGGGACTCCGCTCCGGGCGGCCGGAATCACCGCCGGGTCTGGGGTCACGCTGCGGCGGGTCCGCGTGAGCGGGCCCGGCCACGGCGCGTGCTTCTGCGTTGCAGCATCGTGCCAAGCGGCTGGCGGACTGTCCAGCGGCTACCCGGCGGGACTCAGGTCTCCGGGCCCAGCGTGATCTCGAGCCGGTGCAACGCGCCGTCGCGCAACAGCGGCACGCGCGCCACCCCACGAGTGATGCGCACCGGCCGGCCATCGTAATTCGCACCGACGACCGCGGCGGAACAGCGCCGCGGGTTCTTGACGGCGATCTCGATGCGTGTGCCGCCCCCGTCAGGCATGAGCCATGACACGCGGTAGCCGTCCCACTCGTCCGGGATGCACGGCTTCACCGTCAGCTTGGAGCCGGACTCGAGCCGGATGCCGAGGATGGATTCGATCGCGACCCGATACATCCAGCCGGACGAGCCCGTGTACCACGTCCAGCCCCCGCGGCCGATATGCGGTTCCACGCCGTAGACGTCGGCGGCGATGACGTACGGCTCTACCTTGTAGCGCCGGGTGCTCGCGGTGTCGCGCGTGTGGCTCACGGGCGACAACAGGGTCAGGAGCCTGGCCGCCAGGTCGCGGCGGCCGATCTCGGCGAACGCCCGCACCACCCAGAGCGCGGCATGCGTGTACTGCCCGCCGTTCTCGCGCACGCCCGCGACGTATCCCTTGATGTATCCCGGATCCTGCACCGTGTCCTGGAACGCGGGTGTCAGGAGCCGGATGAGTCCGTCGGCTTCGGCCACCAGCCGGAGCTCGACCGACGCCATGGCCTGTCGCGCACGGTCGCGTGGCGCGGCGTTCGAGATCACCGACCAGGCCTGAGCGAGAGCGTCGATCTGGCACTCGTCGCTGTCCTTGGAGCCCAGCGGTGCGCCATTGTCGTACCAGCCCCGCCGGTACCACTCCCCGTCCCACGCTTCACTTTCGAGTGCGGCACGCAGCTTGTCGCGGTGTGTGCGCCAGCGCGTCGCGCGCGCGGCCTCGTCGCGGCTTTCGGCGATATCCGCCCATGGTCCGAGGATGGTGTAGAGGAACCACCCCATCCAGACGCTCTCGCCCCTGCCCTCGCGTCCGACCCGGTTCATGCCGTCGTTCCAGTCGCCGCTGCCGAAAAGTGGGAGGCCGTGGGCGCCAACCGTGAGCGAACGGTCGATGGTGCGTGCGGCGTGCTCGTAGACGCTGGCGGACGCTCCCGCAGGGCCCGGGCGCAGATAGGCCTCGTCCTCGCCGGGCGCGAGCGCTCGCGCGCTCAGGAATGGCGTCTGCACGTCGAGTACGGCGTAGTCGCCGGTCGTGCGCACATAGGTGCCGGCCAGGTAGGGCAGCCACAACAGGTCGTCGGCGAAGCGCGTACGCATGCCCTGTGAGAGCGGCGGGTGCCACCAGTGCAGCACGTCCCCCTCGGTGAACTGGTGGCTGGCGTTGAGCACCACCTGCGCGCGCGCCATCTCGGGTGCCACGGGCAGCAGCGACATGGCGTCCTGGAGTTGGTCGCGGAACCCGAACGCGCCGCCCGACTGATAGAACGCCGAACGGCCTCGGATGCGGCAGCTCACGGTTTGATAAGGCAGCCAGCCGTTCACCATGAGATCCAGCTCAGGCGCTGGCGTCTCGATGCGCACACGCGACACCAGTTCGTCCCATTCGCGCCGGGTCTCGGCGGCGGCGTGTTCGGCCGCGGCGACATCGTGGAATCTTGCGATGAGGGCCGCACATTCATGTTCGTCCGCGGCTTCGCCGAGCAGGAACACGATCTCGGTGCTCTCCCCCACAGGCAGTTCGAATGACACGCGGTGGACGAAGCACGGGTCATGCATCGGCCCGATCGCGCCATCGAGTGCGAGCGGCCCGCGCAGTGCCGCAGGGCGCGACATCGCGCCATGCCGGCCCAGGAACGCGCAGCGGTCGGTCGTGGTCTCGATGATGGCGTCCGTGGGTGCGAGGACGTGCGCGAACGCGACGGCGTCGCGCCATGCGCCGGCTCCGGGGTTGCGCGCCAGCAGCGCGCCACTGGCGGCATCGCGGCCGGTGACGACGCGGTGCGCCCAGGCTTCGGAGGGTCCGAGCACGAGCCGCGAGTAGGACACCAGCGACAGTCGCCGTGCGGTGCTCCCGACGTTCGTGAGCCGGACGCGTTGGATGCGGACCGGAGCCTCGCGATCGATGGTGATCAACGTGTCGTGTTCGAGTGCCTCGGCAGACAGCTGGAACCGGCTGTAACCGAGGCCATGCCGCGCCTCGTAGGCGGCCGGGTGCGGCGCCGGGCCGGGCAGGGGCGACCACATCGCTCCGCTGGCGTCCTCGACCAGGTACAGAGCCTCGCCGTGCGGATCGAGCAGCGGATCATTCGACCACGGCGTCAGCCGGTGCTCACGACTGTTTCCGCTCCACGTGAACCCGGCACCGGTCTCGCTGACCAGCGTACCGAAACGATCGTTGGCGATGACATTGACCCACGGCAGCGGCGGGCGCCGGTGCGCGCCGCGGCGCAAGGCGTCCAGTCGCACGACGTACTCGCGGCCGTCGAGCGAGAAGCCACCGTACCCATTGTCCTGTTGGAGTGGCTCGCGCTCACGGCGCGGGCCGCGCTTGCGCGGCATACTGGCGAGGCGAGGCGCCGCACTCTCGGGTGTTGCGGGATCATCCTCGGCGAATACCTGGCGCATGACGGGCAGGACCGCGTCGCGCACGACGATGCGAGCGCCAGCCTCGAGCGCGAGCCGGCCTGCCTGGTCGAGCGTGCTGGTGACGCGCACGCCGGCCTCGTTCACCGCCGCGGTGAAGCCGGGCTCGGACCCGGAGCCGAGTCCCACCAACTCCGCGTCGATGCCGTGGCGGCGCCACAGCGCGACGGCGCGCCGCAGCGGTTCCCACTGTGCGGCGGCTCCGGGCTCGTCGCCCCGCACCACCACGACAGGGGACTGGCCGGGGATCCCGAGCGCCGCCCGCACCGCGCCGTCATCGCCCGCTTCACGCAGCACGTCGTCGCTGGCGCGCAGCCGCGGGTCGCCGTAGAGCAGCGCCCCCGCCAGGCGCGCGAACGCCTCGCCCTCGTCGGGGCCGATGCCCAGCGCGTCCAGTGCGGCACGGGCCGCCGCGGGGGCTGCCGACAGCGCCGCGTCGATGGCGGCCTCGTCGGAGAAACGCGCGAGCGTGGCCAGGGCCGCGGCGCGGTCTTCGCCCGCCGTGAGCACGAACGTCCAGCGTTTCGTCTCGCCGGGTCCGAGCGTCACCGTGCGGCGGGTGGCGAACACCGGATCGAGCACATTGCCGACCGTGCCCGAAAGCGCCCGCGGCGAGGCGAGGCCAGCGGGACGCGCCCACGACCGTCCGCGCGCCAGGAAGCGGCCGCGGTCGGTCTCCCACTCCAACGTGCCATCGCCCACCACGGTGTGCGCGATGCACGGGTGCTGCTCGTCCGCGCCGCGCGGGCGGCGGGTGGCGAGCAGGGCGCCGGAGTCCGCGTCGAACGCGGTCTGCACGAACAGCTTCGAGAACGCCGGATGCGAGGCGTCGGTGGCCGGGTCGTGCAGCACGAGTTCGAGACAGCCCGTGACGTCGAGCTGCCGGGAGCGTTCGCTGCGGTTCGTCAGCGTGATGCAGCGCAGTTCGGCGTCGGCACTGGGTGCCACACAGACTTCGATGCGCGTCTCGATACCGTGGTCCCGCTGCTGCCAGCCGAAGAGCCCGGGGGTCGCGATGATGGTGCCATGACCCGGCGGTCGCGGGGACGACGGTTGCAGCAGTGCCCAACTGCGGCCCAGCCCCGTGTCGCGCAGCCAGAACCGCCAGCCATCCGCGTCGGTGACGCGATCCCCCACCCAGCGCGACAGCGCCGAGCCCCGCCAGGACGAACGGCCCATGCCGGCCTCCGTGAGCCACACGGAGTAGCGGCCATTGCCGAGCAGGTGGACGGCGGGTACGGACGACTGCAGCCGCGGCGGACCGCTGCGCAGGGTGGTGGAGAGGACGCTCAAGTGGTGACTTTCAGGGCAGGATCACGAAGCGCGACTGCCGCTCGGCATCCGCCGTGCGCAACCGCAACCAGTAGATGCCGGCTGGGAGTCCAGCTCGTTCAATCGCGAGCGAGTGCTCGCCGGCGCCCGAGCGCCCGTGCATCAGCGTGCGTAAGGCGCGGCCCTGCAAATCGACCAACTCGATCGTCACGCCGGCCTCACGGGCCAGCCGGAACGACACGCGCGAGGCGCTCGTGACCGGGTCCGGCGTGACGCGCCCGAGCGTGACACCAGCCGGCGGCGTATGCGGTTCGACGCCGAGCACGTAGGGTTGGAATCCGGCGCGCTGCAGTCCGCGCTGGATACTCGCGTGCGACATCATGCGCTGCCATGGCTTCTGGGTGCGGTAGTTCTCGATCATCATCAGGATGGGGCCTTGGTCGATGCCGATGACGTCGGGCCCGACCCAGTTGCCGACGGAGGGATTGAAGCCGTCCTTCCAGCCGTAGATGCCCCACACCGTGGGCCGGTAGTGGTCCCACATGTAGCGGATGAACCCGATGGACTCATTCGGGGTGAACGGTATCGATGAGATGGCGGCGGTCGGCGTGATGGTGCCGTTGTCGTTCTGCGCCGGCGGCGCGCCGCGCGCCGTGTAGCCGAACGGCCCGTCGCCGGCGGTGAGCCCCCACAGGCTGTCGGAGTACGCCAGGAAGCCAAGCGGGTTCGCGATGCAATAGTTGCGCTGGGCAAGGGTGGCGCGCCGGGAGTTCTCGAAGTAGTCGTGGCCCTTGGTGCGCATGTAGGAATCCGCGATGTCGCGGAAGTCGACCCAGCAGTGCGAGTACTGGTGCGTGAACAACGGCGGGCAGATCACGAAGCTGTAGCCATAGTGGGTCTGGTAGCGGTAGCCGCCCGTCCACGTCCCCCAGGCCGATGCCGGGACGGCATACGACGGCGTGCCGAGCGCCAGCAGGTACATGATCATGGCCTCGTTATAGCCGATCCACTGTCCGAAGCCGCTGAAGCCAAAACTTGGCTTCCACCCCATCATGATCCCGGGGTTGAAGTTGCGCATGAAGTTCCAGTCGGCGCGCTGCTCGATGGAATCCGCCATGGCGCGGATCGCGATCTCGGTCGTGTCGACGGCATCGTCGAAGAACTGACGCGCGTCGAGCATGCCGGCGAACAGCAGGCCCGAGTCGATGGACGATAGCTCGACATCGGTGCCGAAGCGCGTCGCGGTGTTCATGTTGAGGAAGTGGTAGAACAGCCCCTTGTTGCCGATCGTCCCCAGCGCCGCGGTGCCCTGCGGGCCGTTGTAGAACGTCAGCAGTGTGCGGTGCACGCGCTCCGCTCCCGCGCTGCGCGAGACCCAGCCGTGGTCGATGCCGATCGGGATGCCCGACAACCCGAAGCCCACCGCGGCGATGCTGCCGAACGTCGAGCCCGGCGCATAGCGGTCGCGGATGATGCCATTGGCGGGGTTCGCCTCGTTCCAGAAGAAGTTGAACGCCGTGTGCTGCAGCGTGTCGAGCAGGGCCGTGGTGGTCTGGGCCGTGGCGGGCGCGGCGAGCGTGAGCGTGAGGACCAGTGCTACGAGGATGCGTCGCATGATGTGGGCCCTCAAAACAGGAGTCCGAATGAGAAGCGGTGCGTGTCTTCGAGGCGGCCCTGGTCCGCCCAAGCGTAGTCCACATGGTAACGCACGCCATCCAGCGCGCTGCGGAACCCGATGCCGGCGGTCAGCCCGACCTCGGTGTCCTGCAGGAACAGGCTCTGGTAGCCGGCGCGCACGGCGACCTGCTCGCGCAGCCGGAGCTCGGCGCCAAAACTCAGGCTCTCGGTGTTGTCCGCCGGGTGCAGCGCATCGGCTGCGAGCAGCAGCGTCGCGTCGCGCCCCAGTGCGAACGGCTGTGCGAGTCCGACCCGGAAGGCGGTCGGCACGGCGAATGCGTCCGTGCTCCGGGTGCCCGGCAGCACGCCGTTGTCGCCATTCTGCCCCGGCACGTTGTCGTATTGGATCTCGAGGTCGTTGCCCGAGAAGCTCGCCGTGGTGCCGAAGTTCGACAGCGAGGCACCGATGCGCAAGCCCGACACGGACATCCTGTACAGCGTCGACGCGGTGAACGTCACGGTGCCGGCCGAGGTGTGGAAGATCGATTCCTGGAGATAGTTCAGCTGCGCGGCCGCAGCGAAGCGTAGCGAGAATTTGTGGGCGACCCCGAGGCTCAGTGCCATGTCCGAGACCGAGAAGCGTTCGCCCGTGCCGAGCGGTTGGTTCACGGTGCGGACCGCCATGTCGCCGGAGTTGAGCGATGTGAACGTGCCGTAGAGCGAGCCGAAGCGGGTCGGGTGCGCATACGCGATCCAGTCGTGGCGGATGCCGGCGAACCAGGCCGTGTGCACGAACTCGAGCGAGCGCTTCTCCTCCCCCGCGACCGCAGCCGCATTGTGGAATGCACCCGCGAGGCCCTCCGCGGAGGCCGCGCCGGCATTACCCATGCCGGCGAGCCGCGCATCGGGCTCGATCAACGTGAACACGCCGAACGTGGTGCCGACTTTGGTCTGGGCGTGTGACGTCGAAGCCCACAGGACGGACACGACCGGGATCGCGAGCAAGCGGGCGATGGTGAAAATCGCGCGTCTCATGCCAAATCGCGCGGGCATCACTTCACCACCGCGAACTTGCCGGTCGACGCCGGGAATCCGGTCGATTCAACGTGGAAGATGTACAGCCCCGGGGCCACATCGAGGTTGTCCTTCGTGCGCAAGTCCCAGCCGACGAAGCCGTCGAGCGAGCCGTCCTGCCGCAGCGTGCGAACAAGGTCGCCGTGCACGGTGTAGATGCGGATCGTTGCGCGCTGCGGGATATTCCGGAACTCGACCCGCCGCTCGCCGCGACCGCGGATGTTGAGGAGCGCCGGCTCGAAGCTGGCCGCGCCGAGGTACGGGTTCGGCACGACATAGGGCTCGCCCGAAGCTCCCGCGGTCGCGGCTTTGCCCGCGCGTTCGCCGGTCGTGGTGAATTGGAACCGGTCGCCGGGTTCGAACGGGACTTTCAAGCGCAGCCGCCAGACGTCACCCGCCGCCGGCCTTACGAGCGGACCACGGGCGCCCTGCCCGAGCGTGTCGAGCTGGACGCGCCACGTGAAGTCGGCCGTCGTGACGGGAGCACCCACGGGCCGCGTCAGTACCTCGAACCCCTCGGACGCGAGCGACAGCGTGCCGTCGTTGTCGCTGTCCGTGAAACGGAAGTCCATCTGCTGTTCGCCCGAGTCCGACACCGCGTAGATGCGGAACTTGGCGGGCTTCGCCGGGCGGAACGGGAACGCGATGCTGGTGTCCACGGTTGCCGCCTCGAAACGCACGACCAGGTCCTGCGGGAAACCGGGCCGTCGGAAATCGATGTCGCGGCCGGGCAGATAGAGCGCCGAGAGACGCGAGTTCGTGGGCGAGCCGGGCTCGAAGCCGGTGCGTGCCGGATCGACCGTCGTCTGCGGGATCGTGCCGACGACCGGCAGGATGCCGGCGCCCACCGGGCCGCGGCCGCTCGCGGTGAGATCGGTGCCGGTCAGGAACAGCGCCTCGCCCGTGGTGACGTCCGTCAGCGAGTAGCGCGTGGCTCGCACGGCATCGGGCGTGTCGGACGTGAACGCGAGGTCGAACGTGTGCCCGTCCGGCACCTGGGTCGAGTTCTCGACCAGCAGGTCGATCGTACCGGTGCCGCGGCCGTTGACATGGACCGGATCCGAAGTGAGCGCACGGCCGAAGCCGGGCACGCGCGGGTTCGGCCGCACCTTCACGACGTTCGTCGGGAAGATCGCGCCGCCGCGCAGCGTGAATGAGATCGAATACGAGTTCTCCGACGGATAGAACGACAGCGAGTCCAGTTCGGCGCCCTGATCGAAGCCGTAGTCGTACGCGCACACCGCGTAGTAGTAATCCTGCCCATTCGTGACCGTGC
>JANMAX010000330.1:0-12804 GCA_031360075.1 bacterium
CGCCGGCACGAACCTGCTCATGGGCGGCGACACCAACTTCTACGGCTCGTTCGAGACCGGTTACACCCGGCTCACCGAGTCGCAACCCGACAACGACGGACGCTTGCAAGACCCGTATGCCATGCCCGGTCTGTGGAACAACGCGTCGTATGCGCCGTTCCACACGCAGTCCCCCTGCAACGGCGTCTGCATCGGCAGCGGCGGCGGCATGGACGACCGCTTCGACATGCTGCTGGGTTCGTACTCCATCCATGACGGCGCCGGCCTGGACCTGGTGGCGGGCGCGCTGCCCGGGGGCTATGGGCCCTTTGGCAATGACGGCCTGCACTACAACGACTCGATCGACGGCGGCGGGGTCAACTTCGCCGTGCCGCTCGCCGTGGCGGCCGCGCTGCGCACGTCGTCGGACCACCTGCCCGTGCTCGCCACGCTGCAACTGCCCGCCAAGCTCGCCACCGTGAGCGAGCTGTCGTTCGGCGATGTCATCGTGGGGGGCACGGCCAGCCGGTCGATCACGATCGACGACCTGCCCGCGGCGCCAGCCGCGACGCTATCGTACTCGTTCACCGCACCGGCGGGCTTCACGGCACCGGCGGGCGGCTTCACCAACACCGCCGCCGCTGCACACGCGCTGCACACGCTCGACATGTCCACGGGCAGCGTCGGGGGCAGGGCGGGCACGCTGACGGTGAACTCGAATGACCTCGACACGACCGCCAAGGCGGTGCTGCTCTCGGGCCGTGTGCTCGCGCACGCCGTGCCGTCGCTCGACTCGCTCGTCACCGCCACCAGCCGTACGCTCGACTTCGGCAGCGTCCCCTCGAACAGCCTTACTGAACTCAGCCTGCGCGTGTTCAATCGGGGTTACACGCCACTGCAGGCGCGGCTCGCTCGTCCGGCCGGGTTCATCGCCGGCAGCTCTCGATTCGCGTTCAGCACCATCGCCGGACTGGTGGGTGATGCCGCCACCGACGCCATCACGTTCGACGCCGCGGGCGCCACGCCCAACACCGACTATGCCGCCGAGCTGCGCATCGCCACGGCGGACGAGCCCTTGCCGGGAGCGCTCGCGCTCGACACCCTGCGCGTCGCGCTCGTCGTGCACGTCAGCGCGAACGGTGGTGTGGACGCGCCGCCGAGCGTGCTGCGCTTCGCGGCACCCGCCCCGAACCCGCTGCGTCGCAACACGATGTTCGCCTACGACCTGCCGCATGCCGCGCCGGTCTCGCTGGCGATCCACGACGCCAGCGGCCGCCGGGTCGCGGTGCTGGCGTGGGGCGAGCAGGGCGCGGGCCGCTACCAGGTCCGCTGGGAAGCGCGTGGCGCCGGCGGTTCCGTGCTCCCGGCCGGGCTCTACTTCGCGCGCTTCGTCACCCCTGGCCTCGAGCGCACCGCCCGGATCGTGTTGCTGCCGTAAAACATCCCGTCACTTCTGCGGATGACCCTGATCGTCAGCCGTGGAACTGTCGGAGGGGGCAGCGCCGGTCCCTTCGAACCCCCGGCAGGTGCGAATCGGCAGCCGTGGATATCGTTCGAAAGTGGCGTCATTCACTGACCTTTCGCACAACAAGAACATGCTGCGCGGCGTCGGCACCGACCGCGCGTGCCTGCACAGGGCGCACAGCCCAGCGTGCTGCGGAACTTC
Organism: bacterium; assembly: GCA_031360075.1. GTDB lineage: Bacteria > Eisenbacteria > RBG-16-71-46 > RBG-16-71-46 > RBG-16-71-46 > JAIOPA01. Next base: position 1,646 of record JANMAX010000330.1, read on the forward strand.
GGAAGGCATGGCTGAACTTTCCTGAGCGTGCGTTCGCACGAGCGCACTGTCGGCTGGTCCGACGGTTCCCGTGGGCGGACGTCCGGCGCGCGCGGTTCAAGACTCTCATGAACAGGTGTATCGCGCTGCAGCGCAGCCCCTTTCGCAATCATTGCGAACCGTGGCCCGCGTATTGCAATGGTAGCATGACGGTCGATGACTCTCCGCAGCGATCGTGGTGATGCAACAGGGATGAGCAGTGCGGGTAGCTCAGGGCCGTCTCGCGAGCCAGACCGGTGGGTGTCCCCTGCCAAGGGTGGGATGCGCTGACGAGACGACAGCTGTCCGGGGGACGTTTCCCTCTCTCCAGGGAAACGTCTCCGAATCTCTCCAGAACGCTTCAAGCCATACCGGACGGCGCCACCTCCCCACGGGCGTCTTCCACGGACCAGACAACCGGGTCTCTCTCTCTCCCCCGGCTTCCGGCGGCGAGGCCTAACGGCCCCGCCGCCGAGTCCGTTTCTGGGGGGTGCTGGCCCCATCACCACGCCGCGCGAGCCCCGATTGATCGCCTGCTCGCGGGGCGATCTCGCCCGCGGCCCCTTCCGCTCGGCAGCAACGGCATGGCTTGGGTAGAATCCCCGCACATGCACTCCCGCCCCAGACCGCATCCTCGCCCCGCGTGACCCGCCCGAGCCGGGCCGCCGCCAAGTCCGCGAGCATCACGCCCGTTCCGCCGCCGGCGCTCAAGTGGCATGCCGAACGCACACTCGATTCGCCGTGGCTCGACTACGCCGCGTGGCTGGCCATCGCGGTGTTTGCCGCCGCCGCACTCGCCATGGTGTTCGGCCCGCACACCGTGGGCGACGTGTTCACGGAGACCGACTTCTACGGTTCGTACGGTCCTGGCGCGCGCCGGCTGCTGCAGGGCCACATCGATGCCTCGCGCTACGCCGTCGTCGGGCCGCTGTTCGAGCTGCTGCTGGCCGCGGTCGGCTTGGTGGTCCACGATCTGTTCTTCGCCGCCGAGCTGATCGCGGTCAGCGCCATGACCGTGACGCTGTGGTGCTGGCACTCGCTGTTCGCACGCCGCGCCGGCCGCCTGCTGGCGCTGGTCGCGGTGCTGTTCGTGGCCAGCAACGCGCAGTTCTTCCGCTTCGCCTGGTCCGTGACCACGGACGCGCCGGCGCTGGCATTCCAGGCGGCGGCGTTGTGGGCGCTTTTCGGCGCGCGCGAGGGCTCGGCGGGCCCGCCCCGCGTGCTCGCCGCCGGCATGCTGGCGGGCGCGGCGTTCCTGACCCGCTACAACGGCATCGCGCTGCTGCCCGCGGGCGTGGTCGCACTGCTGCTCGGCTGGGACGAAGTGGCGCCCGCAGCACCCGGCAGGTCGCGCGTCCGCCGCGCGCTGCTGTTCGCCGCTGGTTTCGCGGCCCCGCTCGCCCCGTGGCTGGCGTTCTCGCTGTCGCACGGTGGCGCGACCCGCTTCCAACTGCACCACAACATCGCGTACGAAGTGTTCGCGCGCCCCAACGGCATCGTCTGGGACGTTTACGAGCGCGACATGGAGCCGCAGTTCCCCACGCTGTGGTCGGTGGTCACGCGCGACCCCATGGCGGTCGCGTCGCGCATGCTGTTCAACGCCTTCGATCACCTGCGGCTCGATGCGCAGAAGCTCGCCGGTGGCGCGCTCGCGGTGGCGGCCGCCGCCGGCGCGTGGTTCGCGTGGCGCGAGGGCGTGCTGTGGCGCACGCGCGGCGCGCTCGCCGCCATGGTGCTGCTGTTCTTCACGCTCGTGCCGGCATTCCACTCGGAACGCTATTCGCTCGCCATGCTGCCGATGTGGGCGCTGTTCGCCGCCAGCCTGTTCGCCTCGCCGCGCTTCGCGCTCGAGGCCATGCGTATTCCCTGGAAGCTGGCCCTCGTGCTGGCGGTGCTCGTGCCGAGCCTGACCATCACGCGCGACTTCGCGGCCCGCGTCATCCACCAACTGCCCGTGGAAGTGCGCGACGCGGCCCTGCAGATGAAGCCGTATGTCACGCCCGGCGAACCCGTGCTGGCGCGCAAGCCGCACTTCGCGTGGTACGCAGGCCTCACGCCGCTCACGCTGCCGCTGTCCGACACACTGTCGCAGTGGGGCGATGCCGCGCGCCGCATGAAGGCCCGCTGGCTCTACTTCTCGTGGCCCGAGGCCGAGATGCGGCCGGCGTTCGAATGGCTGCTCGACTCCACCAGTGCGGCACCCGGGCTTCGCGTCCGGGCTGCGACCGCGCACTGGCCGGCGCTGGTGTACGAGATCGGACCGGAGTTCGGGCAGGAACCGGCGTGGATCGGCAACGATACGCTGGTCGCCGTGCACCGCGCGCGCGCGCGCGTGCTCACGAACGACAGGAACGTCGAGGCGCGTGCGTTCCTGGCCATGCACGAGTTCTCGCTCGGGAACCACGACGCCGCACAGGGGTACATCGACCAGTTGCTCGTGCTGGGCCCCAAGGACCTCGAGATCCTCATCCTGGCCGCCGAGAACCGCCTGCAGCTGCAGGATCCCGATGGCGCGCTGTCTTACTACGAACGCGCCGACCGGCTGCGTCCCGGCACCGCCGAGGTGCGGATCGGCCGCGGCTGGGTGGCGGCCATGAAGGGCGACGACGCCGGTGCGGCGCGGTACTGGGCGCCGGTCGTGGGTGCCTCCACCGACCCGGTGACGTTGCAGCGTATGATGCTGACGTTCGCACGCGTCGGCGACGCGCAGCACGTCAACGAAGCGCGCGAGGCATTGCGTGCCCTGAACGGCCTGCCCGCAGGGGTACCGTGAGCAAGCACGTGCCGGTCGCGGCCGGTCCGGCCCAGCCCGTGGCAGCGCACGAACTCGTCTCGCATCCCGCACTCAGCGGCCGCCACCCCGGCGTCTGCTCGAGGAACCCGATGACCCCGATCCGCAGACCTTCGTTGCACCCGGCGCTCGTCCTGCTCGCACTGCTGACGCTGTTCGGGCTGCCGCTCGACGCCTGCGCCAAGAAGGGGCCCAGGACCGTCCGCCCGCCGCGCATCCCAGCCGCGGCGCCCACGGCCGACTCGGTGACCGTGGGCCTGTGGCACTTCGATGAACGCGCCGGTACGCACTGCACGGACTCCTCACCGTTCCGCATGTACGGCGCCGCCGGCCCCGACGCGCGCATTGAGTTCGGGCGTTACAGGAGCGCGCGCGGCTTCATCGGCACCGCACAGTCGTTCGTGTTCGTGCCCTACAACCCGATCATGGAATCGCCGCGTGGCTTCACCGTGGAAGCCTGGGTGTACCTGAACGACTACTCGCGTTACGAGCTCTCGAGCATCGCCATGCGCTGGACGCTGGTGCCGAACCAGCAAAGCTGGCTGCTGGGCGTGGTCGGACAGAAACTGCCGCCCGCGACCACGACCACCCCCAGCCCCGGCACGTTCAACGCCGAGGTCAACACCATCCCGAGCGGACGGCTGGTCTTCGCGTTCAGCCCCGACATGGCCGCGGGCACGCAGAGCTTCGCCTCGACCTCGACACTCCCGCTACGCCGCTGGGTGCACGTCGCCGCGAGCGTCGACGGCGAGGTCGTTCGCCTGTTCATCGACGGCCGGCTCGACGTCCAGGTCGCGATCGCGAACGGCATCCGCCGTTCGGACGCACCACTCGTGGTGGGCAACGTGCTGGACCCGCGCCGGCTCACCGACTTCGGCAGCGACCTGCGCCAGGACCCCAACAACCTGCCGCTGCCGTGGTACGCCCTGAACGGCAGCGTGGACGAGCTGCGCATCTCGAATGTGGCAAGGCAGGTGTTCGAGAGCGCGGACCTGCGCTGAACCGCGCTCAGCGCCCGCGCGGCCGCCACGCCGTGGGCGATCCGCCCACGCCATGCCCATGGCGCCCGGGCTCGTGGGCGCGCTACGCTTGTGCCGTCCATCGTCCCCCGGCACCCGCCCTCGCCACGGCAACCATGCGCCAGATCGTTCTCACTCCAGTCCTGTTCGCCGCCCTCGCCGGCACCGCCCTCGGCCCTGCCGCACCCATCCGGGCGGGTGAGCCCGCGCGCGAGATCGTCGTGCAGCTCTCGGCCCCGGCCGTCGCCGGTCTTGGCATGCGAGCGGTGCAACCCAGCGCGCTGCCGAGCACGGTGCGCGCGCGCTTCGCGGCACTCGGGCTGCACGCCACGCGCGCCCTCGCCGAAGCAAGCGTCGCGCCGGACACCGGTGTGCTGCCCGACGTGTTCGCGTTCCACCCCGAGCGCATCGTGCTGGTCGACGCGCCCGATGCGGCGCTGGCGCGTTCGGCGCTCGCCGCGCTCACGAACGACGCGCTCGTCGACTGGGCCGAGCCGAACGTCGTGCGCAGCATCGCGCTCGTGGGCTTTGGCGAGCTCGAACGCGATGGCACGCCGCGCCTGGCGCCGGCCCCGGCGCGCGACACGGAGGGCGCGTGGCCGCCCGGCGACCACGACGTGACAGCGTCCGGCCGTGCCGCACGAACGTTCGCGGGCACGACGCTCGACACGCTCGCGAACGACCCCGACCTGCGCAACAGCCGGCAGTACGGACTCTGGAACCTCGGACCGCGCGCGTTCTACGGCGGCAAGCTGCGCGCCGACGTGCACGCGCTCGAAGCGTGGAACACGAGCGTCGGCGACAACAGCATCAAACTGGCGGTGGCTGACACCGGCATCGACCCCGCGCAGCCCGAGTTGGGCGGACTCCTGCCCGACGGCTCTCCGCGCATCGTCGATGCCTTCAACGCCACCGACGATGCGGACCGCTCGGTCACCGACGTCTACGGCCACGGCACGCCGGTCGCGGGTGTCATGATGGCGCGCACCAACAACGGCGGCCCGATCGCCGCCGGCACCGGTATCGCCGGCGTGTGCGGTGGCGACGGTGCGGGCAACGCTGGCTGCCGCGTCGTGCCCATCAAGATCTCGCCCGGTCACACGGGGGAGGCGAGCACGTTCGACATCGCGCGCGCCTTGATCCATGCCGCCGATGTCGGAGCGCGCGCCATCAACCTGTCGTTCGCGGGCGAGGCGCCGAGCCGTCTGGAGCGCCTGGCACTCACGTACGCGCTCTACAAGGGCTGCATCCCCGTGGCGGCGTCGGGAAACTCCGGCTTCGACAACCCCACATTGCCGCTGTTCCCGGCATGCTATGCGCGCGACGGGCTCGCCATCTCGGTCGGAGCCAGCGATTCGTTCGACCAGCGCACCGCGTTCTCGTCGTATCCGTTCGGACTCGACCTGCTGGCGCCCGGACTCAATGTCTACACGACGTTCATGACCTATCCGAGCTACTTCGGTGCGAGCTACCCCGGCTATGTGCCCGCCTCGGGCACGTCGTTCGCAGCCCCGTTCGTGACCGGCGCGGTCGGCTTGCTGGCAAGCGCGCGGCCCGACCTGATCGACAACGACTTCCAGCACGTCATCCGCGAGAGCGCCGACGACATCGGAGCGCTCGGCGTCGACGAGCCCACGGCGTACGGCCGGCTGAACCTGCAGCGCATGCTGGCGCGCGTCGGGCCCGGGGTCGGGGTGTGGCATGACGAAGTCCCGGCGGACTCGTTCACGGTCGAAGGGGAAGGTGCACTCACGGTCGGCGAGAAGGGCCCCGGCACCACCGGCCTGCACTTCGGCACGCACTGGAGCACGCGGCTCGCCGCACTCGCCACGGTGGCGGTCCCCGACAGCTTCCTCAGCGTGACGAGCGCCTGGCTGCGCGTCGCGGGCACGCTGGCGGCGCGGGGTGACTTCGCGATGCCGTATTTCTCGCCCAGCGCGCAGGTGCTGAGCCTGAGCGGCACGAGTGCGACGTTCCGCGGCTACCTGTATCGCATCAATGAGGACTCGTGCGACGTGTGTGACGACCGCTATGTACCGCTGGCGCCCAGCAACGTGCGGTTCGCGTTCACGGTCATGGGCACGGTCGACCGGCCGCCGGTCATCGCACTCACCACGCCGCCCCCGGGCACGATCGGCGAGCCCGGCGACCTGCTACTGGTGGGCTGGACGGCCACCGATCCCGACCAGGTCACCCGCGTGCGTGTGACGTTCGAGCCCACGGGCGGAGGCAGCGTGGCACTCGGCGAGGCCGGCCCCGCTGCCCCCGGCGGTGGCTACACGCTGCCGTGCCTGTCCCCGGCCGACCTGGCCGGCGAACTGGTGGTCACGGCATACGACGAGCACGGCCGCCGCGACCAGTCGCGCGCCGCGATCCCGTTCACATTGCGCGGCGGCGCGTGCAGCGCGCCGTTGAGCACGTTCCGCGTCACGCCGTCGCCGTTCGTCACCGCACTGAGCGTGTTCGCGCCCGGGCTCGGGACGTTGCGCGTGCTGGACGCCAGCGGGCGTGTGGTGCGCAGGCTGGCCGCGAGCGGCGGCCCGCTGCAGTGGGACGGCCGCGACGACCGCGGCAGCAGTGCCGCGGCCGGCATCTACTGGGTGCGCTACGACGGCGCTGCCGGCACGATCACCAAGCGCGTCGTGAAACTCGGGCGCTGAGGCGGGGGCTTGCGCCGGCAGGGTCGTGCCCCCGGCGGCGGCGAGCACACCGTGCATCGCGACTCGGGGAGCCGGGCTCAAGCGTCCGGCTCCCCGTCGCGACCGTTCAGCGCTTCGCCGGGGGCTTCATCAGGCGCGCGGCCAGTTCGCCCTGGCGGGCATAGTCGATCGCCTCACCCAGGATGCGCGCGGCTTCTTGTGGCGCATGAAATCCCATCGAGTTCTTGGCATTCACGAAATCGACGCGGAACTGCGCGCGGCGCTGCAGTCCATACACCCCGGCCTTGCTCAATGCCGTGCTGTCGGCGCCGGTGCTTCGTGCTTCCTTGACGGCGTCGTACAGCGCCACCAGCGCGTCCTCCGCGCGTGTCAGCAGCTTGCTGTTGCGCACCTGGATCTGTTCCGCGCGGCTGCGCATCTCTTCCGCCGGGAACGGATGGCACGCCAGACAGGCCCTGTCGACGTTCAGCAGCGGGCTGCGCACGTGGTGGTCGCTGATCTTCATGGCGCCTTCGCGCATGTAGGGCATGTGGCAGTCCGCACACGCCACACCGCTGCGCGCGTGTATGCCCTGGCTCCACATCTCGAACTCCGGGTGCTGGGCCTTCAGCACCGGCGCGCCGGTCTCGGCATGCGTCCAGTCGCTGAACCCGATGCTGTCGTAATACGCCTCGATCTCCTCGACCTTGAGGCCGTTGGCCCACGGGTAGGTGACGACCTTGTCGGGCTTCCGGAAGTAGTACTCGACATGACACTGGCCACAGACGTAGCTGCGCATCTCCTGACGCGTGGCATCCCGGTTGGGGTCGTAGTCCTTCACCCCCTGGGACGCCTTGAACGCCGCGATGCCGCGCAGGAATCCCGGCCGGGTCACACGCAACTGCATGTTCTTCGGGTCGTGGCAGTCGATGCAGGCCACCGGGTGGCTGACCAGCTTGCGCGCCTCCGCCCAAGGCATGGCGCTGACTTTCTCGAAACCCTTCATGACGTCACCATCGCCGGCTTTGCGGTAGGCCGGGATGATCGAGGCGTGGCAGTGCAGGCAAGAGCCCGGCTGTGGCTTCATGCGCACGCGAAGCGTGGAGTCCTGATCGCCCAGGGAGTAGGCGTGTCCGCGCTCTTCATTGAACTCGATCGCGAACGCGTAGCCGGCGAAGATGCGCCGCAGGTGTGAGTCGGCGTCGAGCTTGCTGAACGCCTCGCTGCCGCCGAATCGCGTGCGCTCGGTGTCGACCGTGCGCCGGTAACCGTCGTATTGCCGCGGGAAGTTCTTGCCCCACTCGGCAGGGTCCACCGTGTCCTCGTCGAGCTTCGCCAGTTGCAGGTAGCTGGTCTTGCCCTCGGCCTTCCGCTGATTGATGTTCTGCAGCAACATCAGGACTCCAGCCGTGGCCAGTGCCGTGACGGCGACGAGGGCGATCAACTGCACGCGGGACATGGTCATCTCCTTCCGCCGTGACCCACTCCCGCGTGGCAGTGCACGCAGTGCAGGTCACCGGCATGGGGGCCGGAATGAGCGTCGGCTGAAGCCGGGAACACACCGTCCACCATGGCGCGATGGCAGGCGATGCAGTTGTGCTCGAGATTGCGGGCGTTGAGCGGAGTGATCCGCAGGTGCTCCGGATAGTCCTGGAGCGTAAAACGTCGCGAGTGGTTCCACCCGTTGATGGACTTGGCCACCAGCTTGCCGATGGGGTCGTGCGGTGTGTGACAGTCGTTGCACGCGGCCCTGCCGTGGTGCGACGAGTGCTGCCACGACTCCAGATACTCACGCATGACGTGGCAGTTGGCGCATGCCCGCGGATCGTTGCTGAAGTAGGACGACCCCTGTGCATACAGGAACGTGTAAGCGCCGAGCCCCACGAACACCCCGAGCGCGATGGCAAGTGCCGCTCGAAGCGCTTTGGATCCCGGCACGATTCCACCTCGGGTGGCTGAGCATGGGGCAATCGGATCGCGGCCATGAGCGGCGGCGGTCCCTGCGGGACAAGCGGCCCGCACTCCATGGGGCTGCCCGTGTTGTCGAAAGTACGGGACGGGCCGCCCGCCCGCAACGAGATCCGCGGATCGCGCCGCCGGATCGCGCAATGCCTGCGGTCACCCGTTGCCTGGTCCGGCGCTCAAGCTGGCGTCCGGGATCGCGTGAAGCCGGCGGGTCTCCGGCAGAACGCGCTGCCATGCGCACGCGCCGCGTGGTAATCCTGTGTGTCATGAGCGAACGCCGACCGCGTCCGCGCCGGGAGGCAGTCATGCGCCGTGCATTCCTGTTGCTGACGTTCGCCGCGATCACCACGTCCTGTTCGCCCGCCACGCGCGGCACGCCATGGCAGGACGTCCGCGAGGTGACGCCGGCGTTTCTTGGCGGCACCGCCGCGAGCAGCACCGCCGCCGCCGCGCCGCGCGCCAGCGATCCTTCGCTGGCCGTGGACGGCTACGGGCGCGTTGTGCTCACGTGGGTGACGCGCGATTCCGCGGGCGCGGACGCCTGGGCCTCGGTGTCCGCGGACTCGGGGCTGCACTGGAGCGAACCCGCGCGCCTCAACATCACACCCGGCAAGGTCTCGAGCTACCCGGAGAGCCGTCCGGTGGCGGCCTGGGGCCGCGACGGACTGCTCGCGGTGACGTGGGCCGCGGCGCGCGACAGCGGCATGTTCGCGGACGACGTCGCGGTGCGGGTGAGCCCCGATGCGGGCCGCAGCTGGGGCGCGGTCACGCTGGTGAATGCCGACCACACCGACCCGCGCTCCACCTACCACGGCTTCGCCTCGCTCACGGTGCTGCCCGACGGCCGCCCGATGGTGGCGTGGATCGACGGCCGCGCCGCCGCGGGCGGTGGCGGCGAACCCGCGCGCGCCGAGATCTTCGCCAGCACCAGCCCCGACGGCGGCGTCTCGTGGGGCGGCAACACCCGCGTGGCGGGCGACGTCTGCCCGTGCTGCCACATCGCGCTCGCGAGCAGCATGCGGCAGACCGGCGTCATCGATGTCGCGGTGGCCTACCGGGGCGCGGCGAACGACCTGCGCGACCCGCGGCTCGCGCTCTCGCAGGACGGCGGAGCGACGTTCGCACTCGACACACTGGTGTCGGCCGACCGCTGGAAGCTGCCGGGCTGCCCGTCGGTCGGCCCCGCGCTCACCATGGACATCGGCGGCGGGCAGTACGCGTGGTTCACGGGTGAATCGCCGGAGGATGACTCACTGCCCGGCCGGCCCGCGCCCGGCGTGTACATGGTGCCGTGGCGCCTCGGCGTCGGCCCGCTCGGGCCCAAGCGGGTGCTCGGGGATTCGCTTGGCGATCCATCACGGCCGCTGCTGGCGCGGTTCGAGAATGGCACCATCGTGGGCGCGATCGGCAACGCGGCCGATGGTGCGAAGCGCAAAGTGCTGGCGCTGCGAAAGCTCGAACTCGACGGCACGCTGACGCCGTGGCTCTACTTGGGCAGCGGGGTCAAGAGCGCCGCGATCGCCGGCCAGGGCGCGCGCAACGCCTGGGCGACATGGGCCGAGACCGACGGGGACGGCACGCGCGTTCGCGTCGCGAGGCTCGCGGGGAAGTAAGCCCGGGTTGCGAGCTCCGCGCTCGCGGGAGTTCACCGCAAGCGGCTCGCGATCGGTACTGGAAAACGAAGTCCGTGCCCGCGGCGCGGCGCATACGCAAGGGCGGGCACGAAGCGCCGGTCGGCCGCAGCACCGCGCCTGCCGGGCAACGCTTTGCCGCCCATGGGACACGCCTGTAGGCTCGAACCCCATTCCTCTGCCACGGCTGGGGCCCGCCGCGCGCTCGCGCACTCGAGCCGCCCGCGAACCCCGGCCGCGTCATCCACACCGAGTGAGCCCCGACGCGCCGCCGAGCGCCACGGACCCGCCCGGGCCATCCCGAAAGGCGACACCCTGTGTCCGGCAACGCCCCCGACCTCGAAGCGGTCCAGCGGTTGAACCAGGCGCGCGAGCGCATCATGACCGAACTGCGGAAGGCCATCGTCGGCCAGGACGCCGTCATCGAGCAGTTGCTCACCGCGCTGTTCGCCGGCGGCCACGTGCTGCTGGTGGGTGTGCCGGGACTCGCCAAGACCCTGCTCATCTCGAGCCTGGCGCGCGTGCTCGACCTGAACTTCAACCGCATCCAGTTCACGCCCGACCTCATGCCGAGCGACATCACCGGCACCGACGTGCTCGAGGAGGACGCCACGACCGGGCGGCGCGTCATGCGCTTCATCCACGGACCGGTGTTCGCCAACGTCGTGCTGGCGGACGAGATCAACCGCACACCGCCCAAGACGCAGGCCGCGCTGCTGCAGGCGATGCAGGAGAAGGAAGTCACCGCCGGCGGCCAGACCATGAAGCTCGAGCTGCCGTTCTTCGTGCTTGCCACCCAGAACCCGATTGAACTGGAGGGCACCTACCCGCTGCCCGAAGCCCAGCTCGACCGCTTCATGTTCAACGTCCAGGTGGACTACCCGTCACAGGCCGAGGAAGAGCAGATCGTGTCCTCGACGACGTCGTCCTATGTGCCCAAGCTCGAGAAGGTGCTGGACGCCAAGGCCATCCTCGAGCTGCAGGCGCTCGTGCGCCGCGTGCCGGTGACCGAGCACGTCGTGCGCTACGCCGTCCGCCTCGCGCGCGCGACGCGCGGCGGCGAAGGCGCGCCCGAGTTCGTGAAGCAGTGGGTCAG
>JANMAX010000001.1:0-17077 GCA_031360075.1 bacterium
GCACGGCCGCTGCTGCCCAGTGATCAAGCGGGAAGTCGCGGGTGAGCCGCGCCCGCCACGCGGCAGTCTACTACTCGTTCGAGGCGCGGCGCTTGCGCTCGTCGAGCCGGCGCAGCAGTTCGGTCGCCAGCACTTCGGCCCCGTACCGCACCGGATCGACGGTGGGCACACCCGTGAGCTGCTGGGTGGTCTCCAGCGCGCGCTTCGCCTCGAGGTCGTCCAGCATCATGGTGTTGAGCGCGAGCCCCAGCACGGACGCCGGCCGGACCCAGCCCGCGGCCCGCTCGTTGTCGCGGATGATATCCGAGAGCGACTTGAGGCGCGGTGAAGGTGCGGCATCGGACAGCTTCATGTGCGTGCGACCCGCCTGATGGCACAGGATGAGCACTTCGGGACAGGCGCCATGCATGAGCGCGAGCGTGACGCCGGAATAGGCCGGGTGATGGATCGCGCCCTGGCCCTCGACCACGACGATGTCGGCGTCACGCGCCGCCTCGAGCACGAGCTTCTCGACCGCGCCCGCCACGAAGTCCGACGGGATGGCATCCAGTGCCGCGCCATGATCCGCGACGAGGATGCCGGTCTGGCCGGTTGCGACAAACGCCGAGCGTGCGCCGCGTCCGAGCAGTTCGGCGTGCAGTTCGAGCGCCGTCGTCATCTTGCCGACGTTGCAATCGCTGCCGACCGTGAGCACCACCAGCGCCTCGGTGCCGGCCACCCGGCGCGCCGCGATGGCGCGCGTCGCCGGCGGACGGCGGACGTCGTGGATGGTGCAACCCTTGGCGCTCGCGAGTGCCGCCAGCTCGGGGTCGTCGGCCAGGAAGACGTGCAGTCCGGACAGGACGTCCCAGCCGCGCATAAGCGCGCCGGCGATGACGTGGCGCCACGACTCCGGCAGGCCGCCGCCCTGCGGCGCGGTGCCGAGCAGCAGCGTGTCCGCGTCGAACGCGGCGGCGCCCTCGAGCCCGGCGACCACCGGGATGTCACCGCCCACGCCCACACAGTCCTGGCAGCTGCGGCCGGCACGTTCGGAATCGATCACCGCCACGATCTCGTCCGGCCGGTAACGGATGACACCCAGTGCGGTCTTGGCATCCAGAGGCGTGAAGCTGCCCTCGGCCATCACGGCGACACGTCGCTTCTTCCCCAGCATCGGGCCTCTTCGGTCGGATTCGGATCCACCGGCGGGTTCGCCGGCCGCCCCCGGCGGACGGCCGCCGGACCTCCGGCGGCACACCGTCAGCGCAGGGACTCGTACACCTGGACGTAACGCTCGATCATCTCCTCGGCACTGAAGCGCTCCAGCGCCACCCGGCGGCCGCGGCGGCCCATCGTGCGCCGCAGGGTGTCATTGGTGAGGAGCTTCAACGCCGACGCCGTGAAGCCGGCGACGTGCGCGGGGTCATGCAGGAACCCCGTGAAACCATGTTCGACCACTTCTGGCAGGCCACCCACATTGGAGCAGATGACCGGCACCTCGGCGCTCATGGCCTCGAGGGCCACCAGACCGAAGCTCTCGGAGCTACTCGGCAGTAGGAATACATCGGCAAGTGGGAGCATCTCCTCCATACAGTCCTGATTGCCGAGGAAGAGCACGTCGCGGTGCACGCCCAATTCGCGCGCCAGCGCCTCGGCGCCAGCCTTCTCGGGGCCGTCCCCGACCATGACCAGCTTGGCTTCGAGCCGCTTGCGAACCTCAGCGAACACTTGAATTACAACAGGTATGTTCTTGACTGGCCTGAAGTTGGACGCATGCATCAGGACCTTGGTGCCGGGCCCGCCCAGCCGCAGCCGTCCCTTGGCGCGGGGCGCGAAGACCTTGGGGTCGACGAAGTTGTAAATCACCTCGATCGGCCGGGTGACCCCGAAAGTGGCCTCGGCCCGCTCTTTCAGGAACTGCGACACGGCGGTGAGCCGGTCGCTCGACTGCATGCTGAACTGGGTCAGCCGGAAGAACGCCGGCTCCGCTCCGACCACCGTGATGTCGGTGCCGTGCAGCGTCGTGACCACGCCCAACTGGCGGGGCAGCATGATCTGCTTGGCCAGGTAAGCGCTGGTCGCGAACGGCATGGCGTAGTGCACATGCAGCACGTCGAGCGTGTAGTTCTCGACCACCTCGACCATCTTGGTGGCGAGCGCCAGATTGCTCGGCGCGTCCTCGAACACCGGATAGTGCGCCGGCGCGGCCTCGTGGAAGTACATGTTGGGTTCGAAGCTGCGCAACCGGAACGGCAGATGGCTGGCGATCAGGTGCACCTCGTGACCCCGCCGCGCCAGCTCGCGCCCGAGTTCGGAAGCGACTACCCCGCTGCCACCGAAGTGGGCGTAACAACTGATGCCGATCCGGAGCTTGCCCCGCGCTCGCTTGCGCTGCGACACCGCACGCCTGCCCGGCTTGGGCGGGCTGCTTGCCGTGCGCTTGCTCGCCGTGGTCGCGGCACGCCTGGGCTCCGCCGAAGCGCGACGCATGGATGACGCGGCCCGCTGCTTGCGGTCAGCCATGCGGCCTCCCCTTGGTCACGAGCAGTGAGCGCGCGTCGAGCAGCAGCAGTGGTCCGCGCACGCGATAACCCTCGGCATGGGCGACACCCGCCTGCGCGCCCCAGGCGCGGGCCCGCGCCTCGACCGACTCGATGAAACCGCCGGCGCTGAGATACGTGCCCGGGCCCGCCGCCGGATCCAGTTGGCTGGCGTGCGCGCGCAGGGCCGCCACGCGCCGGTCCCAGACTTCACTGACATCAACGAGCACATGCGGCCGGGTACCCGAGCGGTAGAGTGCGAACAACAGCTGCTGCGGCCGGAAACGTTCGCCGTGCGCCTCGTAGCGCGCCAGCCCCGCCAGGTAACACGCGCTCGCGATCAAGTAGGAGGCCTCGACGTGATCCGGATGTTCGTCGTGTCGGTCGGGCGCGATCACCAGCCCCGGGCGATGCTCGCGCAGGCATTCCACCACCGCGCGCAACTGGACCGGGTCGCGGCGGTCGAGCGCGCCGTCGGGCAGCCCGAGGTTCAGGCGAATCGTCACGCCCAGCGCCTGCGCGGCGGCGGCCGACTCACTCGCGCGCGTCGCGACGTCCCCGCGCGTGCCCAACTCGCCACGCGTCAGGTCGGCGATGCCGACCGCGTGCCCGTGTGCGGAGAGCCGGGCCGCCAGCCCGGCCGAGGTGAGTTCGACATCATCCGGATGCGCACAGAAGCACAGCGCGTCGAGCGCCATCAGGCCTCCAGCACGTGGTGCTCATGAACGCCGACCGCCGTGCGCGCGGCGTGCTCGGTGGCCAGCTCGCACAGTTCCGCGATGACCGCGGTGCCGCGACGGGCGACCGGCTCGAGCGAAGCGAGCCGGCGCTCCTGCAGCTTGTCACCGGGCAACAGCACGTAACGCAGCCGGCGCCACAGCGGCTGTTCGCGATCGAGCCGGCCGCGCGCCTTGCCGAGCACGCCCTCGGCCAGGCGAGTGATCTGGAAGTCCATCTTCGCGCGTGCCGACTCCACCATCTGCGGCAGGCTGGCATCGAAGCCGCGCGACTCCCCGGCGAGGCGGGCCAGCGACTGTTCCACGGCCACGCGCGTCGCGGCGAGTGCTTGGTGCAGCCCGGCGGGCACGTGCGTCTCGGCGACGCGTGCGAGCACGGCGTCGGTGTGCGTCACGACCTCCCAGACATCCCCGCCCGCGGCCTCGACCAATGAGACCGCGGCCTGGGGCAGCCAGGTCGCGCCGAAGCGCGGCACGGGCACCGCGGAGCGCACTCCCACCCCCGCGAACACCTCGCACAACTGCATCAGGTAGGCGATCTCCCCCGGGCCGCAGGCCATGGCGACGGTGGGGAACACGCCGTCCTGCACCGCGGGCCGCAGCGCGACGCTCGGCGACAGCGTCACGGCGGCGCCACGCGCGCGCGCATCGGCGGCGGCGATCTTCCGGCGGCTGCCATCGTGAACCTCGAACACGAACGACTCGAGCGCGGCGGCGTTCAACGCGCGCCGGCCGGTCAGCGACTCCATGCGGTCGCCGGCGGCACGCACCGCGACATGCAACGCATCGGCGTGCGCCAGGTAGCGCTCGAGGATCGGGCGCGCCGCGGCGCGGAATGCCGGCAAGCGCGGATCGACCACCACGAGACCCTGGTCCGCGAACAGCGACAACCACAATGCACTCACCGCTTCGCCCAAGTCGCGCGCGTGGTTCAACGAACGTTCCCAGAGCGCCAGCGTCGCGGCATGGCCGGGCAGTCCCTGCCACGCGGCAAATGCCTGGACCCCGATGACGCGCACGGCGTCGATCGACACTCCGCCGACCATCTGGCCGTCGGTGTGCGCGGCGTCGGGCAGCTGGAAGTCGTGCAGCTGGAGTTCGGCGTCGGCGACCGTGACGCCGCGGATCTCGGCGAAATCGGAGTCCTCACCATGCATCCAGAACAGCGGCACGCACGGGATCGCCGTGCGGCGCGTGACTTCGTTCGCGAGCCCGATGGTGCTGGCCGTTTTGTGCAATGCATACAGCGGCCCGCCCAGTGGTGCCGGCTGCTGGCCCGCGACCGTGGCCACGGCCTCGCCACGCGCCAGCCGCTCGAGGTTCGCCAGGGACGCCGGCGAGGCACCGAGCCGGCGATGGTAGTCGGTGAGTTCGCGCGCCAGCGCGCCGGCGAGTGGCGCGCGCTTGGCCTCAGCGAGCGCACGCAACCCCTCCGTGTCGCCCCACCGCACGGGCACGCGCTCGCAGGCGATGGGCCCGCCGGCCAGCAGGTCGAGCGACAGGGTATCGCCGAGCAGCCCGCGGTCGTCGGCGGCGGCGACACGTGCTCGCAGCGCGAGCGCGGGCGGCGTCACCGACATCGTCCCGGGCAGTGCGGATGGCGGAAGTCGAGACAGGACATATACATGCGTTGGGTCATCCTAGTTTGCGGTGCGCGTGGCGGTCAAAGTGACGCGGTTTGGATGCAATGAGGCGGCTCCAGTCGCAGATGAGCTGCGCGCCGGGCGCTCGTGAAGCGGGGGATCCGGGTTCGGCCGGATGCGGGATCGGCTTGCCACCGACCCGATGATCGGGCGGTGGTGGCGGGCCCCGCGCGACTTGAGGAGGCGCTCCAGCGCGACCCCGTCAGCGCGCCGTGACCGCCGCGGCGCGTTGTGCGCGCACCCAGGTCCGCTGCGCGATCGTGCGGCAGCGAGCGTCGGCATGGGCCGCCCCCGACTGGAGCGCGGCATGGATCGCACGCTCACTCGCGCCGACGCGCCGGGCGCCCAGCACATGACTCACCAGCTGACGCTCCCAGCCGAGCGCGGCGAGGGCCGCGACCGTCACCAGTTCCCGTTCGATGACCCCGAGCCCGCGACGGCTGAGCACACGACCGTAGCCCTGCTCCACCATCCAGACGGCAAGATCCGGATGCAGCGCGCGCACGGCGGGAACGAGCCTGGCGTAGGCCGGCCCGTACACACGCTGGCACAGGGCCGTGCCGCGCACGTGCCACGACGCCGGCGAGCCTTCACGCGTGGCCCGGGCGCGACCGGGCCACACGCTGTTCAGCACGCGCATGCCCTCGAGCGCACCGGGGTAACCGGCATACAGCATCAGCATGAGCGCGCACTCCTCGGCCGCCCTGCGGCGCACGCCGGCGGCGCGCGCGAGTTCCAGGGCCGCGGCTGCCGGCTTCTCGAGCCCGCGTGCCATGGCAGCCGCGAACGTGCACAGCGCGCGCCTGCGTGCGCTCGGCGCGGCGTCCCGGGACGATCGGGAGAGGCGGGGCTTGCGGGTGGGGCGCGGTCTTGACGCTGTCATGGCGAGCACGACAGTATCGGTGCTCGTCTGCAGGGAGCAAGCCGTCATCGCGCCGTCGGACCACGAAGGGACTCATGATCGGACCCCAGCTGACTCCCGAGGAGCTGCGCCGCGCCGCCAGTTCGGCGTTGTGGACCTTCCCCACCATCCTGCTGTCGTCGTTCGTGGTGGCCTGGGGCGCGGAGTGCGCCCAGTTCTACATCTCGCAGGGGCTGGCGCTCGCCCTGCTCGCGTGGATCCAGGTGCTGCCGGAGTTCGCGGTCGAGGCCGTGATCGCGTGGCATCAGGACGTCCCGCTCATGACCGCCAACTTCACAGGCGCGCTGCGGCTGCTGACCGGGCTCGGCTGGCCGATGATCTGGGTGGTGTTCGCGTTCTCGCGCCGGTCGCGCGGCGAGCGCGACTTCTGGAAGCCGATCCAGCTCGACCCCGAACACGCCGTTGAGGTCGTCGGCCTGACCCCGGCGCTGCTGTACTTTGTATGGATCATCCTCAAAGGCTCGCTCGGACTGGTCGACGCCGGCATCCTGCTGGCCATGTACGCGACCTACCTGATCATCCTGCAGCGCATCCCGCCCAAGGAGCACGAGGAAGTCGAGGACGCCGGCGTCGTGCCACGCGCCGTGCTGGGGCTGCCGTCGCCCTGGCGTCCGATGACGGTGGTGGGGTTGTTCCTGATCGGCGGTCTCATGCTGTACGCGACCGCTCATCCGTTCCTGCGGAGCATGATCGGACTGGCCACGGTCGCAGGGGTGTCGCAGTTCGTGTTCGTACAGTGGGTGGCACCGTTCCTGTCGGAGTTCCCCGAGTTCGTCACGACCTCTTACTGGGCGCGCAGCCGCGGCAAGGCGGGCATGGCGCTCATGAACATGGCCTCGAGTAACATCAACCAGTGGACCGTGCTCGCGGCCATGATCCCGATCGTCTACTCGCTCTCGCTCGGGCATCCGGCCAGCGTGCCGCTGCACGAGCACAGCACCGAAGTGCTGCTCACCGTGCTGCAGGGCGCGCTCGGCGTGGTGTTGTTGTCGAACTTCAATTTCCAGGCGTATGAAGCGCTCGGCCTGCTGCTGTTCTGGACGGTGCAGTTCGTCGTGCCGGATTCGCGCCATGTCATGTGCTGGGCGTACAGCGCGTGGCTGGCGCTCGAATTGCTCTCGACGCTGTGGCGACCGGGGCGGCTGGAGGCATTCCGCGTGTTCCCGTCGCTGTGGCGCGGGCGCGGGCGCGCGGCCTGAAGCTCGACCCCGCCGCGGCGCCGTGATGTGCACGTCACGCCGCCGCGGCGGGAGGCGCGGCTCGGGTCGGACTACTTCGCGCTGAAACGGCCGCGCATGGAACGCGCGAGTTCCTGCACCATCGCCAACTCCTCGACGCGCAGCGCGCGCAGGGCCAGCAGCAGCACGCCCAGCGACAGCACTCCACCGCCCGCCACCACGCCGAGGCGCACCAGCACGCCGCGCGCCGTGATGTCGCCGAGTGCCGCGAGTGCGAAGGCCAGAAGTGCGGCGGTCACCGTACTGGCGGCCACAATACGCACCAGCGATCGTGCCATACGGCCGCCGTCGATGCCGCCCAGGCGAGCGCGCAATCCCCACGACAGCTGCGCCAGGTTCATGATGCTGGTGGCCGACGTGGCGAGCGCCAGGCCGCGATGCGCGAGTCCGAGCCCGGCCAGCGGACCCACGAACAACAGGTTCAGCACCAGGTTGACGCCGACCGCCACGAACGTCGCGCGCACCGGCGTGCGCGTGTCCCCGAGCGCGTAGAACGCGCGCGTGAAGATGCCGACCGCGGCGAACGCCGGCAGGCCGACGCAGTACATGACCAGCGCGTCGGCCGTGGCCACGGTGTCGGCGGCATGGAAGCGGCCGTGCTGGAACAGCAGCGCCAGGATCGGACGCCCCATGACGGCCAGGAACAAGGCCGAGGGCACGGTGAGCAGCAGGACCAAGCGCACGGACTCCGACAGCGTCGCGCGCACCGCCGGCAGGTCCTCGCGCACGGCGGCGCGGGACAGCGCCGGCAGGCTCACCGTGGCCACCGCCACGCCGAACAACCCGATCGGCAGCTGCATGAGCCGGAACGCATACTGCAGCCACGACACGCTGCCCTCGCGGAATCCCGCGGCGATGGCCTGGCTCACGAAGATGTTGAGCTGGGTGGCCGCCAGTCCGACGGTGGCCGGGAGCATGAGCGTCGCGACGCGGCGCACGCCCGGATGCCAGCGCGGCAGTTCGAGCCGGAACCGGAAGCCGAGCTTGGCGAGCGCCGGCAGCTGACAGCCGAACTGCAGCACGCCGCCCAGCACGACGCCCAGCGCCATGGCGGTGATCACCGGCCAGCCGAACGCGCGGCACACCGGGATGAGTGCCAGGCCGAACACGATCATGCCGAGGTTCAGCAGCGCCGGAGCGAGCGCGGGCAGGAAGAACACGCCGCGCGCGTTGAGCATGCCCATGGCGGCGGCGGCCAGGGCCACTGCAGGCAGGAACGGCAGCATGATGCGCGTCAGCGTCACCGTGAGTTCGAGCTTGCCCGGCACCGCGCCGAAACCGCCGGCGAGCAGGTGCAGCAACTGCGGTGCGAAGATCCAGCCGAGCGCACACAGCACGAACAGCACCACGAGGAGCGTGGCCATGAGCTGGCGCCCAAGCGCCCACGCCGCTTCATCGCCGTGCTTCTCGCGCCAGTGCGTGAAGGTCGGGACGAACGACGCGCTCATGGCCCCCTCCGCGAACAGGTCGCGAAGCAGGTTCGGGACTCGGAATGCCATGTTGAACGCGTCGGCCGCCGTGCCGGCGCCGAACAGCGCGGCGAACACCTGGTCGCGCAGCAGTCCCAGCACCCGCGACAGGAACGTCGCCGCGCTCACCTTGCCGACGTTGCGCGTGACGCTGCCCGGCGAGACCGCCGGGGCGTCCGGTGCGCCGGGCGGCGCGGAACCGGTCCCGACAGCTTCGCCGCTTCCGGCGGGTAAGTGGCCCCGTTCGTCAGGCGGCATGGCCGAACCGGTTTCTCTTGTGAGCGGGCCGCGTGCTAGCTTCGTTCGCAATGCTCACACTACTGGCCCCAGAACCGTTGGTGTCGCCGCTGCAAGCCGCCGTCCTTGGCGCGGTCCAGGGCTTGAGCGAACTGCTGCCCATCTCGAGCAGCGCGCACCTGTACCTGGTGCCGACCCTGCTCGGCTGGCCGTACGCCGGCGTCGCGTTCGATGTCGCCATGCATGCCGGCACGCTGCTGGCCCTGGTGGTGGCGTTCTGGGAGGACTGGCTCCGCCTGGCCACGAACCTCACGGCCACGGACCGCGCGCTGCGGACCGAAGCTCGCAGCCTGTTCGGCATGATCGTCGTGGCCACGGTGCCCGCGCTCATCGCCGGCAAGGTCATCGGAGAACTCGAGGAACGGCTGCGCTCGGTGCCGTTGCAGGCCAGCATGCTGCTGGTGTTCGGCATCCTGCTGTGGGTCGCCGACCGCTTCGGTGGCCGCGGCCGCGACGATCGCGCTCCGGGCTGGGGCACGGCGCTCGCGATTGGCTTCGCGCAGTGCCTGGCGCTCGTCCCTGGCGTGTCGCGCTCGGGCATCACCATGACGGCGGGCCGCGCGGCGGGTCTGTCGCGCGTCGCCGCTGCCCGGTTCTCGTTCATGATCTCGATGCCGATCACGCTCGCCGCCGTGCTGTACACGGGGCTGCTCAAGTCACGCAATCTGCTCGCCGAAGTGCCCATGAGCACGCTCGTCATCGGCGTCGTGAGTTCAGCGGTATTCGGCTTCCTTGCCATTCGCTTCATGCTGAGCCTGCTCCGCCGCACGGGATTCGGGGTGTTCGCCGCGTATCGCGCCGTCCTGGCGCTCGGGCTCTTCATGTGGGCCGCTCGCCACTGACGCTCAGGAAGCCGCACCCGGCGGTCGTGTGACGCGATCGCGGAAGTAGCGGCTCATGCGGTCCCGCAGGTGCAGGCGCGCGCGATGCAACCGCGACTTGACCGCGGCGATGCTCAACCCCAGCTCCTGCGCGACGTCGGCATTCGACTGCTCCATGATGTCGCGGAGCACGAACACTTCCTTCTCGTTCGCAGGCAGTGTGTCGACCTCGCGCCCCAGCACTTCGCGCGTCTCCGAATCGAGCAGCTCATCGAGCGGCTGCGCCGACCAATCCGGAATCGCCATCGGCTCGCTGTCGCCGGTCGAGCTCTGCGATTGCTCGTAGGACACGTGCCCGGCGCGGCGCCGGCGCAGCTTCATGAGGCTGGCGTTGGTCGCGATGCGATACAACCACGTCGAGAACGTCGATTCGCTCTTGAACCGGGGCAGCCCGCGATAGGCCGACAGGAAGGCGTCCTGCAGCGCCTCGGCGGCGTCGTCGTCGTGGCGCAGGATCTTCGTGCACAACCGGTAGACACGATCGCGATAGCGGCGCACGAGCTCGTCGAAGGCACGGTTCTCCCCCGACTGAGTCAGCTGCACCAGCTCGGCGTCCGTGCGGCCCGTGAGATCCACGCTCGTCACCTCGAGTTCCCGATGTCGCGCGCCGGGCTCCCGTGCGGGGTATCTCCGGCGCTCTCCAGCTGAGAGTCATACACGATTTGGCCCGCGAGTGCCGTGAAGCTCGGCCGTGCCTCCCCGATGTGCGCCGGCTCGGTGTGGTGCAGGTCCCGGTCCCACACCACCAGATCCCCCGGTGCGCCCACCGCGAGCGTCCCCGGCCCGAGGCGGCCACCGGCGAGGACCGCAGCGTCCTGCGTGTAGGCCGCGAGCGCGACATCCATCGAAACGGCCTGCTGGAGTTCGAAGGGCAGCCCGTCCGCCCCGATCCGCCGCACCGCGGAAGCGAGCCCGAGCCGCGCGAACGGCGGCTCGACTGGCGCATCCGAGCCGAACACCAGCCGGGCACCCGCGGCGTGCAGCGCCGCCCACGGATAGCTCAGACCGCAGCGGGCCCCCCACGCCCGGCGCGCCACCGGTGCATCGGTGGTGGCGTGCTGCGGCTGCATGCTGGCCGCCACGCCCAGCGCCGCGAAGCGCCGCAGGTCGGCGGCGTCGAGCAATTGCACATGCTCGATCCGCGGCGGCAGCGCCAGCCGGCTGAGCGCGGCGTGGTGCGCCTCGATGGCGTCGAGCGCGTTACGCACCGCGCCATCCCCGATGGCATGGATGGCCACGGAGAACCCGGCGGCCGCGGCCTCGCCGACCCAGGCACGGAGTTCGGCCGGCGACAGCAGTGCCATGCCGGTGGTGTCGGCATCGTCGTAGCGCGCCAGCAACAGTGCGGTGCGCGAGCCGAGCGTGCCGTCGGCGAACAGCTTGAGCGAACCCGTGCGGAAGCACGTGTCGCCACCGCCGGCCTCGAGCCCCAGTTCGCGCGCCGCACGCAGCTGTTCGGGTCCGATGTGCTGCAGCACCCGCAGCCGGCCGCGGGTCGCGAGCGCACGCATGCGCAACCAGTCGCGGTGATTGCGCTGGTAGTCGTGCACGGTGGTGATGCCCTCGGCGTGCAGGGCGTGCGCCGCATCGTCGAGCAGCGTGTCGTCGATCGCCGGAGCGGCGCCGTCTTCAAGTGCTTGGAATGCCTGCACCGCGTGCTCGCGCACGAGGCCCGTGGGCTCGCCGGTCGTGTCACGCTCGAAGCGCCCGCCCCCGGGATCGCTCGTGCGGCGCGTCACGCCCGCGGCGCGCAATGCGGCCGAGTTGACCCAGAGTGCGTGGAAGTCGTGACGATGCAGCAGCACCGGCCGATCGGGCGCGAGCGCGTCGAGCGCGGCGCGGTCCGGGCCCACCTCCCAGCCGTCCTCGTCCCAGCCCCGACCCACCAGCGGCTCGACGCCCGCAGGCAGGTCCGCCAGTGCGGACGCCAGTCGCGCGAGCACTTCGGCGCGCGTCCGCGAACCGTGCAAGTCGGGCTGCCGGCGAGCGCGCGCCCAGGGCACGAAGTGCACATGCGCGTCGGTCAGGCCCGGCGTCACCGTGGCTCCCGCGGCGTCGATGACGCGTGCGCCAGGTACGGCAAGCTCGCCGGACCGGCCCAGCGCTGAGATGGCCCCGTCTCGCACCAGCACGGCGTCGGCGTCGAGCGGCACTCCTGACCAGAGCCGGCCGTTCACGACCAACAGCGGGCGGCTCATGTGCGCGCCGCCACGACCGTGTTGACGAGAATGCCCACCCCTTCGACGGTGACGGTCACGGTGTCGCCCGGCACGATGGGTGCGATGCCGGCGGGTGTGCCCGTTGCGACGACGTCCCCCGGCTCGAGCGTGACGAAGTGCGACAGCCAGCTCACCAGGAACGCCGGGCCGAAATGCATCTGCGACGTGCGCGCGCGCTGGCGGATCGCGCCGTTCACGGCCAGTTCGAGCGCCAGGTCGCGCGGGTCCAGGCCGAGTGCGATGCAGGGGCCGAACGGGGCGAATGTATCGCTGCCCTTGGCGCGCGACCATTGGCCGTCGCGCTTCTGCCAATCGCGTGCGCTGACGTCGTTGAATGCCGTGACGCCCGCGACATGCGGGAGCGCATCCGACTCGCTGACACGCTGCGCACGGCGGCCGATGACCAGCGCCATCTCTCCTTCGGGATCCAGGCGCTCGAGTCCGGCCGGCTTCACGATCGCTCCACCCGGCGAGAGGACGGCCGATGGCGGCTTGAAGAAGAACAGCGGTTCGGCCGGCGGCGCGCCAGTGCCCGGTGCGACGCTGAGGCTCTCCTTCACGTGCTCGGCATAGTTGAGGCCGATACAGATGATCTTGCTGGGCTCGCATGGTGCCAAGCGCGACACGGAAGGTTCGTCGTCCACACCAACGAGTTCGCCACCGAGCCACGGCGGACCGGAGAGGCGCGACAGCCGATCGCCGCGATCGAGTCCGTAACACGGGACTCCACGCGCCATGTATCGGACCAGCCGGGTCGGATGAAGGACGGCATTCACGACCGCTAGATTAGCGGAAAATCGCCCCGGCGGAAGCGGGGAGGTCCCATCCAAGCGTGATGCGCCCCCGGGGGCCGCTGGAAACGATGGCACGTCCGGATCGCGACCAGACGGTCGGGGTACAGAGCACGGACGAGGACAGGAAGCCTCGCGCGAAGAATTGTCTCCAAATCCACACCCGGCGGTCAAGCTGAATTCGGATGACGCCGGGGCGGGAACCGCTGCGCGGGCAGCCAGCCGTGCCGATTGACGCTCGTTCCGACGCTTTGTTACCGTTCGTCCCCCATGCCCACCCCACGCAAAGCGTCCCGCCCCAAGTCACCCGCCCAGATCCTCGAACAGCGTCTCGAGAAGCGCACTGCCCGCCTGGCGGTCATCGGGCTCGGCTACGTCGGATTGCCGCTCGCCGTCGAACTGGCCCAGGCCGGCTTCGAGGTGCACGGCATCGACATCGACGAGAAACGCGTCGCCCAGCTGAACGCCGGGCGGTCCTACATCCAGGACGTGCCCACGGCGGACGTGCGCGCGCTCGTGCGCCAGCAGCGTCTGGTCGCGACCACCGATTTCTCCGTGCTCAAGCGTTGCGACACCGTCAACATCTGCGTGCCGACGCCTCTGAGCAAGCAGCGCGACCCCGATGTGTCGTTCATCGTCTCGGCCGCCACCGAGGTGGCGCGCCATCTTCACCGTGGCCAGCTCGTGATTCTCGAGAGCACGACCTACCCCGGCACCACCGACGAACTCGTGCTGCCGATGCTCGCGGAATCCGGGTTGGTCGTCGGCAGGGACTTCTTCCTGGCGTTCTCGCCGGAACGCGTCGACCCGGGCAATCCGACCTTCAACACGCGCAACATCCCGAAGGTCGTCGGTGGCGTCACCGAGACGTGCACGAAGGCCGCCGTGCAGCTCTACCGCCAGCGCCTCGAGAACGTCGTGCCCGTGACCTCGACGCAGGTCGCCGAGATGGTGAAGCTGCTGGAGAACACGTTCCGCAGCGTCAACATCGGGCTCGTGAACGAGTTGGCACTCATGTGCGCCCGGCTCAAGATCGACGTCTGGGAGGTCATCCGGGCCGCGGCCACCAAGCCATTTGGGTTCATGCCGTTCTACCCCGGCCCCGGCCTCGGTGGGCACTGCATCCCGATCGACCCCTTCTATCTGTCCTGGAAGGCACGTGCCAGCGGTTTCGAGGCGCGCTTCATCGAACTCGCCGGGCACGTCAATGGCCACATGCCGGACTATGTCGTCGACCTGGTGGGCGAAGCACTCAACCGTCAGGGCAAGTCGGTGCGCGGCTCCCGCGTGTTGGTCATGGGCGTGGCCTACAAGGCCGACATCGACGACGTGCGCGAGAGCCCGTCACTCGACATCATGGAGA
Source organism: bacterium (assembly GCA_031360075.1). GTDB lineage: Bacteria > Eisenbacteria > RBG-16-71-46 > RBG-16-71-46 > RBG-16-71-46 > JAIOPA01. The sequence goes on from JANMAX010000001.1 coordinate 14,080, forward strand.
AGCTGCGCGAGCGCGGTGCGAGGATCGACTACAGCGACCCGTTCGTGGCAAGCATCAAGTTCGCGGGCAGCACTTTGAAGACCGTGCCGTTCACGGCTGCACAGCTCAAGCGCTTCGACTGCGTCGTCATCGCCACGGCGCACAAGGCCATCGACTACGGCGCGCTGCTGCGCTGGTCCAGAGCTGTCGTCGACACGCGCAACGCGCTCGCCGGCAAGCGCAGCGCGAAGATCATCCGGCTGTAGCGCGCCCAGCGCTCGCCCCACCCGGCGATGGCGTTCGCCGGGCCGGCGCTCGACCGGCGTGAACGCGGGTCGATCACGCCGGCTCAGCCCGCGGCGGCGTCCGACGCGCAAGTCCGGGTGGCCACTCCGACCCAGGTCAGGCCCCCCGCCAGCGCGAACAGGAACGGTGCGCCAGCAGGCCGCCCGCCCGCGACCGCGACGACTGCCAGCAACGTGAAGCCGATCGCCAGGGCGAGCTCGGCAGCACCCGCGGCGCGCGGCGGCCCGAGCCGGCGTGCCGCCTGGTTACGCGGCGCGAAGCGGTCGCCCCGCGAGGGCTGCTCGAGCATTCCGGACTTGGGCGTGCGCACGAACTCGCCGGTCGGCCCCCGCAGGCCCGCCACGACGGCGCCCGCCAGATGCCATGACAGACCGGCGTACAGCAACAATGCCGCTCCGACATCGGCCACCACCGCGAAACCGCGCCGGCCCGCCAGGTGCTGGCCGTGCGCCAGGAACAACACGATCGGCAGCGTGCCGCCGGCGACGACGGCGAGCTGCAACGCCACCAGCCACGGCAGCGGCAGCGTGCGCGCCGCGAACAGCACCGGGGCGAGCAAAAGCGCGAGCACCAGCAGCAGCGGATAGCCGGCATTGGCCGTCAGGTGCACGACGGCCTCGGCACGCACCCGCCACGGCAGCGTCGCACCCAGGATGTGCGGCAGCAGCTTGCGCGCGGTCTGCAGCGCACCCTTGGCCCAGCGGTACTGCTGTGAGCGGAATGCGCTCATCTCGGCCGGCAGTTCCGCGGGCACGACCACGGTGGGGTCGAACACGAAGCGCCAACCGGCGAGCTGGGCGCGATAGCTCAGGTCCAGGTCCTCCGTGAGCGTGTCGTGCGACCAGCCGCCCGCGGCGGCGATCGCGGCACGGCGCCAGATGCCGGCGGTGCCGTTGAAGTTGAAGAAACGGCCGGTCCGCTGCCGCCACGGGTGTTCGATCAACAGGTGCGCGTCGAGCATGACCGCCTGCGCGCGCGTCAGGGCGTTGGCGTCGCGATTCAGGTGGCCCCAGCGCGCCTGCGCCAGCCCGACGCCGGGAGCGGCGAAGTGCGGCATCATGCGGCGCAGGAAGTCGCTCGGCGGCACGAAGTCGGCGTCGAACACCGCCACGAACTCAGCGTCACACAACTCCAGTCCGTGCGCGAGCGCCCCGGCCTTGAAGCCGTGAGCGTGAGCACGCTGGACATGCTCGATGGCGATCCCGCGCGCGCGCGCCGTCGCGACGGCGTGCGCGCCGACTTCGGCGGCACCAGCGCCGGAGTCGTCGAGTAACTGCACGTGGAGCCGGTCGTGCGGCCAGTCGAGCGCGGCGACCGCCTGGACGAGCCGGGCGACCACCTCGGGCTCGTCGCGCACGGGCAACTGCACCAGAACGCGGGGCTCCTGCCCCGCCGGCCACCATGCCGGGAGTGCCGGGGCCGAGTGCGAGCACGCCAGCAACATCGGCCAGCGGTGCGATGCATACAGCAGCAGCCCCGCCTGACAGACGGTGTAGAGCACTGCCGCGAGTCCTTGGGCGATGGCGATGGCTTCGAGCAGGGCGGTCATGGCTCCCGACAATCTAGTGGAGTCCGCTCCCGGCCGCAGCCCGGCCCGGCGACGACGAAGCGGCAGGAACCCAACGGTTCCCGCCGCCTGTTGTGACCACCTGACGCCCGGGCGGAGCCTTCCTGCTCTCTCCCGGACACCGCTCCCTGAGCCTGGCCCTTGCGGCCCGACGGGGGCGTGGGTGCTGCTGCGTCAGATCTGGTCTGCACGCCTGGGCGCCGCTCGCGCCCAGAATCGCATTACTTCACGACCTCGAAGTCGGCGTCCACAGCACCGTCACCCGGGGGCTTCTTCGGGTTGGCACCCTCCGATGCCCCGGGACCCGCGTCACCGCCGGGCGCACCCGGTGCCGGCCCGGCCTGCTGGTAAAGCGCCTGGGCTGCCGTCATCCAGGCCTTCGCCAGTTCGTCCGTGGCCGCTTCGATGGTCTTGCTGTCCTCGGACTTCATCGCCTCGCGCGCCGTCGTGATCTTCTCCTGCAGCGACGTCTTGGTGGCGTCTTCCAGCTTGGCGCCATGCTCGGTGATGCCCTTCTCGACTTCGTAGGCCTTGGCGTCCGCCGAATTGCGTGCCTCGGCCAGCGCCTTGCGCCGTTGATCCTCCTCGGCGTGCACGGCGGCATCGTCGACCATGCTCTTGATCTCGTCCTCCTTGAGCCCGCTCGACGCCTCGATCCGGATGCTCTGCTCCTTGCCGGTGTCGTGATCCCGCGCGGAGACGTGCAGGATGCCGTTGGCATCGATGTCGAATGTCACCTCGATCTTGGGCGTGCCGCGCGGCGCCGGGCGGATGCCGTCCAGATGGAAGCGCCCGAGACTCTTGTTGCCGTTCGCGACCGGCCGCTCGCCCTGTAGCACGTGCACCTCGACCGAGGGCTGCATGTCGGACGCGGTCGAGAACGTCTCGCTCTTGCGCGTCGGGATGGTGGTGTTGCGCGTGATCAAGGGCGTCATCACGCCGCCCAACGTCTCGATGCCGAGCGACAGCGGCGTCACGTCAAGCAGCACGACGTCCTTCACGTCACCGGCCAGCACGGCGCCCTGGATGGCGGCGCCGATGGCGACCACCTCGTCCGGGTTCACGCCCTTGTGCGGCTCCCGCCCAAACAGCTCCTTCACCAGCGCTTGAATGCGCGGCATGCGAGTTTGGCCGCCGACCAGCACG
>JANMAX010000037.1:0-19072 GCA_031360075.1 bacterium
TTGGCCGAACGCCGTGACGGCGCTGCGCTCCGAGCCGCCGCCAAGGGCGCACGCAGCAGTATCAAGACGTGGCTCCTGGACCAGCGCAAGATCGCCGGCGTGGGCAACATCTACGCCAGTGAAGTGCTGTTCCGCACGCGCGTCGATCCGCGCCGGCGCGCCGGCAGCATCACCGCCACCGAATGGGAGCGTCTCGCCTTCGAGATCCCTGCCGTGCTGGAGCAGAGCATCGCTCGCATGGGCACGACGTTCTCGACCTATCGCACCATCTGGAACGAGCCCGGGCAGTACGGCGACCAGTTGCTCGTGTACGACCGCCTCGATCAACCGTGCCGGGTGTGCGGCGCACCGGTGCGCCGAATCGTGCAGACCGGACGCAGCACGTTCTTCTGCGCGCACTGCCAGCAACGCGCCGCCAAGCCGGCGACGGAGCCGCGCGGAAGACCGCCGGCGAAACCCCTCGTGCACGGCACCGCGAGCGCTGGGACCGCCACCGCCCGGCCCGCCCGGTCACGCCGCTGAGCCGACCGGTGGCGCGTGCCGGTCCCGGCCCGCCCGGTACCTGCTCCAGTGCACCCGGCGGCCCCTGCTTGTCATATGACTGACAGCAGGATTGCCCGGCCCTGTCATCTGATTGCGCCCGCTGGAGCATAGTGGGTTCACATGACAAGCCTGCTCCAAAGTCCCGCCAGCACGGAAGCTACGCCATTCGCGGGTCCCACGGGGGTCAAAGTATCCGTTGAACCCCTGCCCGCCGTGGCCGTACCATGCGTCGTTCCCCACTCCACACCTTCGCCCGCCGCTGGCCCCCAGCCGGCGCTGCGGGCCCCTGACCTTCCGGAGTCCTCCAAGATGATGTTCAGCACGCTGGGCCTGCCCGCGCCCTTGGTTCAGGCGACGCGGGCCGCGGGGCTCAACGAACCCACGCCCATCCAGGCCAAGGCCATCCCGGTCATCCTGCAGGGCAACGACTTGATCGGGAACGCTCCGAGCGGCTCGGGCAAGACCGGCGCGTTCCTGCTGCCGGCATTCGCCCGCCTGCTCGACGGCCCGCAGAAGCTGCGCGCGCTCGTGCTGACGCCCACGCGCGAGCATGCCGCGCAGGTCGAAGCACACGCCCGCGACTACGCGCGCTTCACCGAGTTGCGCGTGGCGCTGTCGCACAACGCCGCCCCCATCGCGGTCCAGGAGCGCGTGCTGCGCGATCCGGGCGTCGACGTGCTCATCGCCACGGTCGACCGCCTGCTCGAACTGCACTCGCGTAAGGCGATCGAGTTCGACGACGTCGAGATCCTCGTGCTCGACGAAGCCGACCGCATGGTCGACGTGGGTCAGGCCGGCGACATCCGCAAGCTCTTGAAGCTGCTGCCCGAGACGCGCCAGACGCTGCTGTTCAGCGCCACCATGCCGGCGGAGCTGAACCGTCTGGCCAAGGAAGCGCTGATCGAGCCCGTGCGCGTCGACCTCACCGTGCCGCAGCCGGCCGCGGGCATCACGCATGCCATCTACCCGGTGCCCAACTACTTGAAGATCGAACTGCTCGACCGCCTGCTGTCGCGTTCGGGCGAGGTGCGCAGCACGATCGTGTTCACGCGTCAGCGCGAGGGGGCGGACCGTCTGGCCCGCCAGCTCGAGCGCCGCGGTTACGCCGTGGCCACGCTGCACGAGCGCAAGAGCCAGACCGAGCGCGAGCGCGCCATGGAAGACCTGAAGCGCGGCCGCCTGCAGATCGTGGTCACCACGGATCAGGCAGCCCGGGGCCTGGAGCTTGCCGGTGTCGCGCATGTCGTCAACTTCGACGTGCCCCCGTCACCGGAAGATTACGTGCATCGCATCGGCCGCGCGGGCCGTCCCGACGCGCAGGGCGACGCATTCACGCTCATGGCGCCCGAAGAGCAGCGCCACTTGGCGGGCATCGAGCGCTTCGTGGGCCGTGCGGTGCCGCGCGTGCTGCTGCCCGACTTCAACTATGGCCTGAAGCCCAACCAGCTCCAGCAGCAGGCGATCTACGATGACGAGCAGGCGCGCGCGCGCCGTGCGGCGATGGCCAAGATGGGCTTCGCCGTGGTGCGCCAGATGCCGACCACCGCGCACGGCGGCTTCCGCCCCGTGACCGCGACCGGCAAGCCAGTCGAGAAGCGCACGGTGCGCATCGCCGCGCGCAGCGCAGCGATGTCGAAGCTCAAGGCCAAGTCGGCGGCGAGCAAGTCACGCATCCTCGTGGCTGCGCGCACGACGGCCGTGGCGACGCGGACTTCCTCCGTCAGCGCGCGCACGACGACCGTGAAGCCGAAGGCTGCGGCACCGGTGAAGGCTGCCGCCGCCAAGCCCGCCGTGGCGAAGCTCGTGAAGAAGAAGGTCGTCGGCAAGAAGTAGCGCTCCGGCGGAAACGAGGCAACCGACGCGCGCTCGAAGGAAACTTCGGGTGCGTTTCGCGTGGGGGGCGAAGTTCAGCCCATCGGCCAGGGCGGCGATCGAACGCGGATCGAACCACCGGTGCCGGGGCCGCGTCAGCCGACCGCGCTCGGCAGCGCCGCTTCACACACGTGCTGACGTGCGTGCTGACGTGCCGGCGCCACGCCAGTGGCCCCATCGAACCGGTCATTTCGGTGAGGCTTGTCGTGCCTTCTCGGTCTGGAAAGAGTGCCCTCTCAGCCTGGAAAGAGTGCCCGACTCGGTCTGGACAGAGTGCCCGACCGCTCGCTCACGCCAGCTTCTGCTTCGCCAGTTCGAATGCCGCCTTCGCGCTCCCGGCCTCCGCCGCGGCGATCGTGATCATATCGGGGCTGCCGCCGCCCTTGCCACTTGCAGCGGCCAGCAGTTCGGGCACGAACGCACGCAGGTCGAGTGCGGCGTTCGCCTTGGCTCGGCCGATGACGACCTGCGGCTCGGGGCCGCTGGTGGCGGACACCACCCACGGCGCGCCCGCTTCCAGGCACTGGAGCGCGAACAGCCGCGTGTCCTCGCGCGTGCGGTCTGCGGCGAGCACGGCCACCGGCTGCGGCGGGCTGCCCACGGCGGTGCGCGCCTCCTCGGCGATCAGCTTGGCGGTGAACACGGCGAGCTTCTTGCGCAACTCGTCGCGTTCCTCCATGGCGCGCTCCAGATGAGCGATCAGCTCGCGCTCGCCGCGGCTGCGGCGCTTGGCGGCATCCATCAGCGCTTCGGTGCGCCAGGCGTGATCGCGCAGCGCGCGGCTGCCGCACAGGAACGTGAAGCGCACGTTGCCGCGCAACTTCTCCCAACCGACGATCTTGATACCGCCGACTTCGCCGGTGCGCTTGGTGTGCGTGCCGCCGCAGGCGGACCAGTCCCACTCAGGCACTTCGACCACGCGTATACGGCCAGTGACCTTGGGAGCCTTGCGCAGAGGGAACCTGGCGAGCCCTTCCGAGTCGGTCCAGTGCAGCACCAGCGCGCGGTCGTCCCACAGGATCTGGTTGGCGGCGGCCTCCACTTCCTCGACGGTTCGCCAATCGACATCGGGCAGGCCGACTTCGATGACGCTCTTCTCGGCGCCCAGCGTGCTGCTGACGGTGGGTGCGTGCTTCAAGCGTTCGAATGCCGCCGACAGGATGTGCTGGCCGGTGTGCTGCTGCATGTGGTCGAAGCGTCGCGCCCAGTCGACCACACACGGCAACCCGCGCCCGGATGGCGGCGTGTCGACCACGTGCCAGACGCGTGACTCCTCGTCGACCTGCACGTCCAGCACCTGCGAGCCGGCGATCGTGCCCAGATCGGCCAGCTGCCCGCCGCTCTCGGGGTAGAACCAGGTCACACCCAGTTCCACCGCGGGCCGCCCGGCGTGCACGCCGACATCCGTGATGTCGCCCTGGAAACTCGTGGTGTAGCTGTCGTCGTAGTAACGGCGATCGGATGCCATGCGGTCACCTCGGGGACGAGACGGGCCATGTGCGGGTAATCCTGAATCGAGCGCGGCCTCATGGTTCACGGGAAGGAACGCTAACTGTCCTTCACGGCGACGCGTGAGACTTCCCAGCGCTTCAGCATGCGCCACAGCGTGGTGCGCGATACGCCCAGCTGCTTGGCGGCCGCGGTGGCATTGCCCGCGTGCCGCGCCAGTACGCGCAGCACATGTTCGCGCGTGACGTCGTCGAGCGGACGCGCGTCGGGATCGCGCACGGCACGGGCCCTGGCGCCACGCGCGGAACCAGCGCCCGCATACTCGTCGGGGTCGATCCCGGCGTTGCGCGTGAGCAGGCGCGGCGTGCGCACCGAGGCGGGCAGGTCGTTGGGGCCGAGCACATCGTGTTCGCTCACCGCCACGGCATGCTCGATGGCGTTTTCCAGTTCGCGGACGTTGCCCGGCCACTCATGATGCGCCAGCAGCCCCACCGCGTCGGGCGCGAAGCGCAGGCCCTTCCGGCCGGTGCGGCGCGCGGCGCGTTCGAGGAAGTAGCTGGCCAGCAGGCCAAGGTCCTCCGAGCGTTCTCGCAGCGCCGGCAGCTCCAGCTGCACGACATTCAAGCGGTAGTAGAGATCCCCGCGGAACCGTCCATCAGCCACCAGCGCCTGGAGGTCGCGGTGCGTCGCCGCGATCACGCGCACGTCGACCAGGCGCGGTGTGTTCTCACCCAGACGGCGCACTTCGTTGTTCTCGAGCGTGCGCAGCAGCTTCACCTGGCTGCTCAAGGGCATGTCGCCGATCTCGTCCAGGAACAACGTGCCGTGGTGCGCTTCTTCCACGAGACCCGGGTGATCGGCGTTGGCACCGGTGAACGCACCCTTCGTGTAGCCGAACAGCTCGCTCTCGATGAGCGACTCGGGCAACGCGCCGACGTTCACGGGGACGAACGGTCCACCCGCGCGCTTGCTCAGCACATGCAGCGAGCGCGCCACGAGTTCCTTCCCCGTACCGCTCTCGCCGAGGATGAGCACGGTGCTGTCCGTGGGTGCCACGCGATTCACGAGCTTCAGCAGCCGTTGCATGCGTGCGCTCGCCCCGACGATGGGCGACAGCGGCAATTCACCGGAGGCGCGACGCGCCGGCCGTCCGCCGGCAGTACCCGTGCTGGGACGCACGCTGCTCATGCGCGGCCCGGAGCGCAGGCGGTGCGAAGTGCGGATGTGGCGCGGGAACCCCGGGCGTGGCCGGCGCTTCGGTCGGCACCCAGAGGTCGGTCTACGCGGGCCACGGAGGGCAGGTGGTTGCGGCTCATGACTGTTTCAAGATGACACGCCAGACGCCGGTGCTCAAACCGTTCGGTAAAAGCATCGCGACACGCTTGCGATGCGGCGCGCAACGCGCTGTGCTGCAGCCCTATGGCGGGATTGACTCCGACGGCTTCGAGGCGGCTTGCGTGGGCAATACCCAAGCCGAAGAGGCTTGTTTTCCCGCACTCAGTCGTCCGCGGACTCCCCGCCGCTCCCGCCTTCCACCAGCGTCAGCCGGGGCCGGCCGGTGATCGCCACCGGCTCCGCCACGATGCCGGCGTCACCGTGTTCGCCAGCGCTCGGCCCGCTCAGCGACGGGATGCTGCCCACGACGCCGCGTGGCATGTCGATCTCCTCCAGTCGCAGGTAGAAGAATGTCCACGCGTACTGGATCACCGACATCACTGGCGGCAGTACTAGCAAGGCAACCGTGGCCCATGTGGCCCACGAGGTCGACGGCAGTGCGAAGAAGAACAGCGCGCACGTGAACAGGATGCTCAGCACCATCACCACCGACATCGCGATCATCTCGAGCCAGCGCTCGAGCCGGCCCGGAGTCAGGTGGAACGAGCGCCCGAACGCCTCCACCGAAGTGGTGTCGCGCAGCACCGCGGCCTCGGTGGCCATGCTCAAGCGGAATCCGACCCAGACGCCCGGCAGCACCAGGAACAGGCCGGCTCCGAACATGGCGATGTTGCGCGCCAGTTCGGTCACGAACAGCCAAGGCAGGCGCATGAGTCCGCGCCGGTAGCACTCGAGCACCCCTGCGGGCCGCGCGGTCAAAGGTGTGTTGAACACCGAGCGCGCCCGGAAGCGCAGCATCGACGCCACCACCAGTGACACCAGGAAGTCCCCGAGCAGCGTGACACTGTTGAGCATCAGGTTGCGCGCGGTCATGCCGCCGACCTCACCCGGAGCAGGCAGCAAGCCCTGCGCCAGCACCCATGGCGCGTGCAGCAGGAATGGCACCAACAGCGATTGCACGGCGTCGCGGCGGACCGCGAGGTCGAAGGCCAGCGCGAACGCGTGGCGGGCGGATATGGGCAGACGACGGAGGTGTGGGGCCATGAGGGGTGGAAGCGCGTGCTTCCGAGTCGATGTTACGGGCCGCGTGCAGTACGGGTCAATGCTGCGGCGGCTCATTGCACGCTCCCACTCCAGCTTCGGGGCGCCGCCGGACGCCTCAGTGACGCGGGCCGGCATCGGTCCAAGGCTTGCCCCGCCGGTACAGCGCCAGCCGTGAGGCGACGCCGCGAGCGAGTGCGGTGTCGCTGCCGGAACGCGCCATGCCGAGCGCTCGCTCGGCGGTGGCCACCGCGTCGGCGAACCGGCCGGCGGCGGCCTCCGCGGCGGCACGCGTATCGAGCAGGCTGGGGTCGCGGCCGCCGGTGAGCGCCACGGCGCGCGCCGAGAGGTCCAGCGCCTGCGCGGTGTCGCGCAACGCGGCGTCGGGCGCCGTGGCGCGCAGCCATGCCAGTTCGTTCATGGCCGGTGCGAAGTCGGGCCGGCGTTGCAACGCGCTGGCCAGCAGTTTCACCACCTCGTCGCTCGGGCCGCTGGTCCGTGCCAGCGCCGCCGCCAGCCCGAGGCGCGCACCCGGGTCATCCGTGGCGGCCACCGACTGGCGGAAGAGCGCGACCGCCTGCGGCCCGTCGCCCTGTTGCATGCGCGCCACCGCCAGTGGCGCCAGTGCCAGCGCATAGTCCGGCTGCAGTGCCAGGGCGCGGCGCAGCTGGCGCTCGGACTCGGCGTAGCGACCCGCGGACTGGAACCCGAGCGCCCACTGCAGCGCCGCCGACGGACTGCCGGGCGACAATCGTGCGGCGAGTTCCAGATGCGGCAGTGCTTCGGCCACGCGGCCGGCCCGGGTGAGTTCGCGTCCCAGGTTCTGATGACCGTCGCCATAGCCCGGATCGACCTGCACGGCGCGCTCGAACGCGGTGATCGCGCGCGCGCCCTCGCCGCGCTCGGACCATGTCGCGCCGAGCCCGTTGTGCGCCGCCGCAGCGCCGGGCGACACCTGCACCGCGCGCTCCCAGAGGGCGATCGAGTCCGACCATGGCGCCAGTGCGGCGCGCGTGGCGAGGGTTTCGGCGAGTGCGACCGCGAGCGCTGCACCCACGATGGCCACGCGCGCTGCCGGCCGTCGTCTGAGGAGCGCGGCGAGCGCGAATGCCATGGCGAGCGCCAGCCCCAATGCCGGCAGATGCACGTAGCGATCGTACGCGATCACCGGGCTGAACCGGATGATGCTGAATGTCGGCGCCAGCAGCAGCACGAACACCCCGAGCCCGGCCTGCAGCGCCGGAGCGCGGTGACGCTGCCACCACGCGACGGCCGCCAGTGCCAGTGTGGAGCAGACCCCGGTCAGCACCACGGGGTTCGTGAGTGTGAACGGTTCCGGCGGCGCATACACGGTGGAGAGCTGGGCCGGCCACGCGAGTTGCTTGAGGTAGAACGCCACCAGCCACGTCGCCTTCATGGCCAGCAGCGGCACATCGAGCGGCGGCGGCGCGCCGAACTCCCACGTGTACTTGACGGACAACACCGAGAGGATCGCCGAGCCACCCGCCAACAGGGCGAAAGGCCACTTCTCGGGCAGCGCCGCACGCCACCCCCGGCGCAGCGGCCACACGTCCAGCACCACGAACGCCACCGGCAGCGCCAGGACCGAAGGCTTGGCCAGCAGCGCCAGCGCGAACCAGGCGAGCGACGCCATGCGATCGCGCGCCGAACGGTCCTGTGCGGCGCGCACATACGCCCACGTACTGGCGAACGCCAGTGCGGTGGCGAGCACGGTCTTCCTCTCGCCCGCCGAGGCGACCGCCTCGACCATGACCGGGTGCACTCCATAGAGCAGTGCGGCCAGCGCCGAGACGAGCGCGCCGCCCGTGAGCCGGCGCAGCAGCAGGAACAACAGCACCGTGGCCAGCACGTGCAACACCAGACTCGTGACGTGGAACGGCGTCAGGTTCGTGGCCGAGCCCCCTGCCGCGGCATCGAGCATGAGTGACGTCATCGAGAGCGGCATGTAATAAGCGCTCATCGACGACGGCTTCAGCACTTCGGTGAAGAACCGCCGCACGGACGCCGGCCCGGGTGCGTGGACGAGCGCGTTGCTCACGACCAGCGACGGGTCGTCGAGCGCGATCGCCCTGGCACGCAGCGCCGGCCAGAGCGCGGCGACCACGGCGAGCGCGAGCGCGAGCGCCAGGAGAAACGCGTGTGTGCCGCTGCCGCGAGCGGGCGGCACGGCGGCGGCGGGAGGCGCGAGGCGTGGTGGGCTCATCAGGCGCGACAGCATAAGACATCGCGACGACCGCGGCGATGTCCTATGCTCCACGTCCTATGGCACCTCTCTCACATCTGGACCAACAGGGCCGCGTGCGCATGGTGGACGTGAGCGCGAAGGCCGAGACCGTGCGCGAAGCCGTGGCGCGCGGCCGCGTGCGCATGGCGAGCGCCACGCTTCGCTCACTGCAGAGCGGCAAGACGCCCAAGGGCAATGTGCTCGCCACCGCGCATATCGCGGCCGTCATGGCCGCCAAGCGCACGGGCGATTGGATCCCGCTGGCGCACCCGTTGCGCGTGGAGGGCTGCGAGGTCGCGTTCGCGTTCGAGTCGCGACCGGCCGCCGTGAGCATCGAGTGCCGCGTGCGCACCACCGGGCGAACCGGCGTCGAGATGGAAGCACTCACCGCCGTGGCCGCCGCCGGGCTCACGTTGGTCGACATGTTGAAGGCGGTCGACCGCACGCTCGTGATTGGCGACATCGCGCTGTGGGAGAAGCGCGGCGGGCGCAGCGGCGAATGGCTGCGGATGGGCGGCGACCTCAAACCCACTGGGGCTGGCGCCGCGCCCTCGACGCGCGCACGCCGCAACGCCAGCGCCGCCGCGAGCACGTCCGCGAGCCGCAAGCGCACGCGCGCGCCCCGATGACCGCACCGCGCCACCTGACCTACGCCGAAGCGCGGGCTCGCGTGCTCGCCGCCGCACCGCTGCTGCCGGCCGAACACGCCGCGCTGCGCGCTGCCGCGGGCCGGGCGTTGCGCGACACGCTCACCGCGCCGCACGCGCTGCCGCCGTTCCGCAACAGCGCGATGGACGGTTACGCCGTGCGTGCGGCCGACCTTGCCGGTGCCAGCGATTCGCACCCGGTGACGCTGCGCGTGACCGAAGTGCTGCCCGCGGGGCTCGTCAGCACGCACGTGCTGCGCGCTGGCGAAGCCGCCCGCATCATGACGGGTGCCATGGTGCCAGAAGGCGCCGACGCCATCGTGCCGTTCGAGGAAGCCGAGCGGTTGCCCTACGAGGATCAGCACGACGAACGCTGCACCGTGCGCCGCGCATCGCATGCGGGCGATCACATCCGTGCCGCCGGCGCCGACATCGCCGCGGGTGCCGTGGCCATCGAAGCCGGCCGCGAGCTGTCGCCCTATGACCTGGCACTACTGGCGTCGCTCGGCGTGGCGCAAGTGCCCGTGAGCCGCGTGCCGCGCGTGGCCGTGCTGTCGACCGGCGACGAACTGCTGGACATCGACGCGCCGCTGCGCCCGGGAGCGATCCGCGACAGCAACCTGCCCATGCTGGCGCAGCTGGTGGAAGCCGCGGGCTGCGTGGTCTCGATCGCGGAGCGTCTGCCCGACGACGTCGCGCGCGTCACGCAGCGGGTGCGCGAGGCGTTCGCGTCCAGCGACGCCGTGCTCACGATCGGCGGCGTGTCGGCCGGCGACTTCGATCCGGTGAAGCAGGCGCTCGACACACTCGGCGGCATCGAGCTGTGGCGCGTCGCCATGCGCCCCGGCCGCCCGCAGGCGTTCGGCACGCCGGGCGGCAAGCTGTTCTTCGGACTGCCCGGGAACCCCGCAAGCGTGGCGTGCGTGTTCGAGGTGCTCGTGCGCCCCGCGTTGCGCGTCATGCAGGGCCACGCCGTACTCGACCGGCCGCGCCTGCCCGTGCGCGTGGCGGTACCGGTGGACTCGCGTGCCGGCCGCACCGACTTCGTGCGCAGCGCGCTCGAGTGGCGCGACGGCGCGCTATGGGCAACGCCGGTCGGCGCGCAGGTGTCCGGCCATCTGGTGCCTCAGGCGCGTGCCGACGCGCTGCTGGTGGTGCCGGAGGCGGCCGCGCGCCTGGCCGCAGGCGATGCGGCGACGGCGATCGTCTGGCGGATGGTGGGCAGCGCGCAGTAGCCTTATCCTGCCCGCCTCACCCGGAGGCTCTCCCCTTCCATGTCGCAGACCGCTGGCACACGACTGTCCCACTACCGGCTCGTCGAGAAACTCGGCGAGGGCGGCATGGGCGTGGTGTGGAAGGCCAGGGATGAGCATCTCGATCGCGACGTCGCGGTGAAGGTGCTGCTGCCCGGTGCGCTCTCGGACTCGACCACACGCCAGCGGTTCCGGCGCGAAGCACTCGTGCTCGCCAGGCTGTCGCACCCGGGAGTCGCCACGGTGTTCGACTTCGACGCCCAGGACGGCGTCGACTTCCTGGTCATGGAGTTCGTGCCCGGCGGCTCGCTCGAGACCCGTCTCCAGACCGGTCCGCTGGCATTGGACGCGCTGCTGCAACTGGGCATCGAGCTGGCTGATGCGCTGGAGGACGCGCATACGCAGGGGTTCCTGCATCGCGACTTGAAGCCCGCCAACGTCGTGCTGACGCAGACCGGGCGCGCGAAGATCCTCGACTTCGGGCTGGCGCGCCTGCTCACCGGCAACCAGACCAGCATGGGGCTGACACGGCCCGGCATGATCATGGGCTCTCTGCCCTACATGGCGCCCGAGCAGGTGTTGGGCGAGGCCGACGACAAGCGCACCGACGTATATGCCCTGGGAGTGCTGCTGTACGAAGCGGCCAGCGGCCGCCGCCCGTTCCTGAAGGACCGTGCCGAAGCGCTCATGTTCGAGCTGCTGAACAACGCGCCGCCGCCGGTGAGTTCGCTGCGCACGGGTACGCCCGCCGACCTGGACCGCCTGATCGCCGCGTGTATGAGCAAGGACGCCGCTCAGCGCCCGGCATCGGCGCGCGCGGTGGCCGATGCGCTGAGGGCCCTGCGCGAACACGCCAGGAGCGGCAGCCCGGCCGAAGCCACACGCGACGTGATCCGCTCGTTGGCAGTGCTGCCGCTGGCCAACCTGTCGCGCGACCCGGCTCAGGAGTACTTCGCCGACGGCATGACCGAGGCGATCATCTCGGACCTGGCGCGCTTGCAGGACTTGCGCGTCATCTCACGCACGTCGGCCATGAAGTACAAGGGCGTGCAGAAAGCGCTGCCCGAGATCGCGCGCGAGCTGAACGTGGACGCCATCCTCGAAGGCTCGGCGTTGCTCGTGGGTGCGCGCGTGCGGATCAGCCTCAGTTTGGTGTCGGCGCGCACGGACGAGACCGTGTGGACCGAGCGCTACGATCGCGGACTCGAGGACGTGCTCGGCCTGCAGAACGAGGTCGCCGAGAACGTGGCGCGCGGAATCGCGCTGCACCTGACCCCCGGTGAGACCACGCGGCTGGCGAAGCGCAGTGCGGTGAACGCCGAAGCGCACCTGGAGTACATGAAGGGCCAGCACACGATCACCGCCGGCTCGCCGCAGGCGACCGAGCTGAGCCTGCGGCACTTCCGGCGCGCGCTCGAACTGGACCCGGCGTTCGCACCGGCGTGGGCGGGCGTAGCCGAGTGCCAGATGATGCGCGCCAACCGCGGCATGGCACCGCCCGCCCAGGCCAACGCCGAGGCGCGGGCGGCGGCCGTGAAGGCGCTGGAACTGGACGAGACACTGGCCGAGGCACACGCCGCGCTCGGGCATGCCGAGCTCTCGAACCTCGAGCTGAGCTCCGGCATCCGCTCGCTGAAGCGCGCGATCGAGCTGAATCCCGGGCTTGCGCCACCTTACAGCTGGCTGGCGCGTGCGCTTTATTGCCTCGAGCGCTTCCCGGAGTCCCAGAAAGCCATGCTGACCGCGCTGAGTCTGGATCCGCTCTCGATGATGATCCACACCGGCGTGGGCGACCTGTACTACTACTCGCGCCAGTTCGAGAAATCGGTGCTCTACTACCGCATGGCGCTCGAGATCGACCCGCGCTTCGACGGTGCCCATACCGACCTCGCACGTTCGCTCGAGGCGCTGGGACAGTTCGACGAAGCGCGTGAACAGTACGAGGAGGGCCGCCGGCTGTCAGGCGGCGTGGCCGGCCCGTCGTTCGGGCTGGCGCATCTGGAAGCCAGCCGGGGCGATTGCGACCAGGCGCGGCTCATCCTGGCCGAACTCATCGCCGCCCGCGGTCAGCGCGTGGTCTCGGCATGGGGGATCGCGGCGCTGCACGCGAGTCTGGGCGACGTCGATGACGCATTCCAGTGGCTCGACGTGGCCGTGCAGGAACGCGCCACCGGACTCATGTTCCTGCGCGTCCACCCCCGGATGGACGCGATCCGGGACGACGCCCGCTACGCCGCACTCGTGAAACGGCTCGGACTGGCCACCGACAGCCGGTAGCGGCGCGCCAGGGTCGAGGTCGCGGCCCGTCGACTGACGCTGCGGCAGCCGCAGGCTAAGGCGTGAGCGCGATCGACTTGGTGATGATGGGTGGCACCAGGAGGTGCAAGCCACTGGCGGATGTCGCCAGCACCCGTTCGGGGGCTTCTGGATCGAGGCCCAGGGCCCAGACGCGGTCGGAAGGCAGGTCCCCGGTGGACATCCGCTCCCACTTCACCCCGCCGTCCGTACTGCGGAAGATGCCGCCCCAGTCGAAATCGCTCGCGTAGATCGTGTGGCCGTCCGGACTCACGGCGATGCCGGTGAGGTCGGAGCGCGGGATCCCGCCGTTGACGCGCCGCCAGGTGACGCCCTGGTTGCTGGAGCGGAACAGCCCGGCGGTCGTGGTGGCGAGGAGGACACGGTCGTCGGATGGCATGATGACGAGCGCGTGCGGCGTCACGCCCGGCAGGTTCGACGACACCTGGTCCCAGGTGGCGCCACCGTCCCTGCTGCGGAGGAATCCAGACTCCGTCGCGGCCACCACCAGTTCGGAGTCGTCGTGTGACGCCGCGACACAGAATACCGGATGCCCACTGCCGGCTTCGGGCTGGGTCCAGGTCACGCCCTCGTCGGAACTTCGGATGAGGCCCTGCGTGGTCGCCGCGAGCAGACGACCGTCTGGCAGCGCGAGCAGGTCGGTCACGCGCGGGTGTGCCTCACGGCCATCGAGCATCATGGGAAGGCAGCTCCATGCGGTCGCCTCGGGCCCGCGGCTGAAGATGCCGTCGTCGGTGCCCGCGAATACCGTCTCGCCCGACAGCGCCAACGACAGCACCTGGCGGCCGTCGAGACCCTCACTCAGCAGGATCCACGGCCCGCGCACCCCTGACGTCACGAACACGCCGCCCCGGTCCCAGACCGCGACGAACAGCCGCCGGCCCGGCGGGTCGAACAGCATCCTCGACACGAATCGTTCCGAGAACCCGGAGTTACTGGGCACCCAAGTTTTGCCAAGATCCATGCTCCGCAGCACCCCTGCCCCTTCGGCGCCCAGGATGATGGTGCCGCTGGGCTGCACGAGCACCGCGTTCACGACGAGAGTCCTGGGCGTCGCCAGCCGCCAGCTGACGCCCCGGTTCCGGGTGATCCACAGCCCTTCCGTCGTGCCCGCGAGCAGCAGGTTCAGGTACTCCGCACTCTGGCAGAAGGCGCGCGTGCGGCGGCTCGAGAACGGGATCCCGGGCAGCTTGGTCCACCCCGCAGCACCTTCGGTCGATCGGTAGATGCCGCTGCACGCCGTGGCGTAGAGCGTGCCCGGATTCCAGCGGTCGATGGTCAACGTCATCACGTCGGAGTCGTCGATCATGCCGTCATGCACGGGCAACCACGTGGCACCGCCGTCGGTAGTCTTCCAACCCAGGTGACGAGTGCCCACGTACAGGACCTGCGGATCGGCGGGATCGAAGACCAGGGACTCGACACTGCGGAGGTCCGCATGCGCTTCGGGCGTGATGCGTTTCCACTCCTTGCCGCCGTCGCGCGACAGGAACACGCCGGTGGTCGTGCCCGCGGCGATCACGAGCGCATCCGACGGCGCCAACGCCAGCGCTCTCACCGACTCGCCCTCGATGCCCTTGAGGACCACGAATGTCTTACCGCCGTCGGAACTGCGCGCGACACCGCCGCCGTTGTCGTGGACCGCCCAGTAACCCACGAACACGACCCCATGCTGGTCGACGACGATGCGGTCGAGGCTGCAGCGGCGCAGTGGGAACCCGGGGTGCAGCCGGCGCCAGCGCATACCCCCGTCATCCGAGCGGTACAGGATGCCGTCGGCGGTGCCGAGGAAGACCCGCTGCGGGTCGCGCGGGTCCGAAGCCAGGCTGCGCACGTTCCCGCCCGGCGGTCCCACGGGCACCCACGTCTGTGCGCCTGCCGCTGTCCCGACCAACAGGGCCGCCACGACGGAGAGGGTTACCGATACGGTGCGGAGGAAACGGAACATCTGATCAACCTTCCTTCACTTCAACGGGGACTCGTTCGCTGCCTGCGGCAGGACTTGCGTTCGTGGACTACCGACGACACATCGGGAGAGCCTTGCGGCCCCCCCGATGGTCCGTCGTACTTCGTTGCCGCCGGTCTTGCCCGGTGCCGTGACGCTGCTGGTACCGGCACCGCGGTCCGCGCTACTCCGACGTCGTTGCGTAATCCGGTTCCTTCGCACCCTGGGGCACGAACCACATTTCCACGCGGCGGTTGCTCGCCATCGTGTCGCCAGCGCTGCCGGGGCCCTTCGGCCGCGTGGCCGCGACCCCGCGAGTCGTGACTCGCGAAGCCTCGATGCCGCGCTCCGTGACAAGGTAGTCCTTCACGGCCGTAGCACGCTGTGTCGCGATCTGTGCCGGAGCACGCTCGCGGCCGTCAGCATGACCGATGACGACCACACGCGCACGCGGATCCGCATTGAGCCGCTGCGCCATGTCATCCAGACACGCCTTGTCGACGTTGGTGAGACGCGACAGGTTCGCCGGGAATCCGTTGGCGAGACACGAGATCGCTTCCGCGGGTCGCGACGGCTCGAGCAGGCCCACCGTGACGTTGGAGGAAGCGCTCAGGCCACGGCCATCGGCAGCGTGAACCGTGATGGTGGACCTGGACGGCGGGGCCGCACCGCTGAAGTTGAACGTCGCGGTCGGACCGTTGCCCGTGACCTGACCCGAACTGGCGCTCCACTCATAGGTCAGCGGGTCCCCATCGGGATCGGATGCGGTGGCACGGAGCGTGACGTTCTCGCCCGGGAGGATCTCCGAGCGGTCGCTCGCGAGACTCACGTTCGGCGCCCGGTTCGCAGGCGGCTGGACGGCCTCGGGCTCCTCGGCCTTGCGGCCGAACACCCAGTTGAGGCCGAGCGTGGCTTCGACATTGCCCTGTGAGGCATCGATCTCACCGCCAACCTTCGTCATGACGTACCGACCGTCGGCGCGCAGATTCCAGTTGGGTGACATGAACCAGCGAGCGCCGGCGCCCGCGTTCCAGCCCGGACCGCAATCCTGACCGAAATCCACCACACTGATCCTCTCGTAGCCGACACCCGCGGTGAGGAACGGCCGGAACTTCTGGCCGGCCGCGAAGTTGTAGAGCAGGTTGAAGCGTGCGGCGTCCAGAGTCACGTCCACATCCTCGACACCGAGGATGCCGAACTCCGTCTTCGTCTTCAGGCGCTGCGCGGAGAGTTCTGCGCTCCACTGCGGCGAGAAGAAGTAGCCTGCGCGCGCCCCGAAAAGCGCGCCGTCCTTCGGGTGGAAGCGGCCGTAGTCATCGAGCCAGCCGTAGCCGCCGTAGACTCCGAGTTCGCCGTCGCCTTTCGCGCCACCACCCGCGAACGCGGGGCCCGTGGCCACGAGCAGCGCGGCGACAAGTGTCAGGATCGTGCTTCGCATGGACTGTCCTTTCCGATTTGAGGCGGTCGTCACCGTCGTGCGAGAGCGGGCCGAGGGCTGGCTGTCGCAGAGGGACGCGATTCCTTGAGCATCGTTGGCGACTGGCCGGAGGACACGCGGCTCTCCGATACCGGGACGGGGGCTATGGGGCGATGACATTGGAAGCCATGGTCACTGACGCGATCCGGGTCAACAGCTTGCCATTCACCTTCGCACCCGTGTTCGCAGTGATCGCCTGATCCGCCAGGATCGTCCCCTTGAACACCGAGTTCGTGCCGAGCGTCGCCGAAGTGCCGACCTGCCAGATGATGTTGGAGGCCTTGGCTCCGCCCGCGAGGATCACGTTGCTGCCGGGCCCCGTGGTCAGTGTGGAGGCCATCTGGATGATGAACGCCGCGTTCGGGTCACCCAGGGCGTCGAACGTGAGCGCTCCCGAGATGGCCAGCGAGGACGTGGACTTGTAGAGGCCGGGCGCGAGCGTCCGGCCGGTCAGGTCACCGGACACGGTGATGCGGCCGGTCGACCGTCCGGCCGCGTCGTTGTATGCAGTCGTCAGGTCGAGCTTCGCCTGGGCCGCGGCAGGATCGGCCACGTGAATGGTTCCGCTGACGGTTCCCGGAGGGAAGCCAGAGACGGCTGAGCCCGGGCTCACGCCGAGGTCGCCGGTGATCGCGGTCGGACCGGTACTGGTCACCGCGGATCCCGCGAGCACTCTGAACGTCGCAGCCGTTCCGAGCGCAACGGGTGACGGACCTGGAGCGCCGCCTTCGCGCACTCCAAGCGGGTTCTTGCTGCCGCAACATCCGGCCAACATGACGGCCAGCACCGATGCCGTGATCCACAGCATTCTCTTGCCTACGAGCATCATGAACTCCTCCTGATTGCTGCTGGGGATTCTCATCCTGGAAATCTGATTGAATCGGGTTGTACCGACTGACACCCGCACCAATCGTGCCAGCCGCAGCCCGCTGTAACTGCGTGCGATGGGGGAAGCTCGGCTCGAACCGGACGCCCGGAGCACGACAAGAGTTACAATGATGGCCCGGGCTACAATGGGAGCGTCGGCGCGCTGCAGAGGTGGCAGGATCACGGGGCGGTCCATACGCCGTCGATGCGCGGTCGCAAGGCGCGGCCCCACGTTCGGAGACCTGAACCCGGCGGCGACGGGCGCTCAGGAAGCATCTGCGCCTCGAGGCCGTGCGCTCGTCATTTGCATGACCTCGGTGCGGTAGGCGCACATGTCGGCATCCGCCGAGGCCAGCATGGCCCCCGCCATCGGCGGCTACTGCCCCGCGGCCCATGTGGCCGTGGGCAAGGCCATCAAGGGCGACCTCAAGTTCGCGAGCACGTTCGAGGGTCACAAGTACCTGTTCGTGAACGCGGACGCCAAGCAGATGTTCGACGCTGCGGTCGAGCATGCGATCGTGAAGGCCGAAGCCAACTGGCCCGCGGTGAAGACCATGAAGTTGCTGGGCATGAAGCCGCGCCCCCGGGGCACGGGCGCCTGCTGCGCGCGTGCCCGCTTCACCCGGCGGCGCCCCGCTTGCGGCGGGTCCTGTTAGGCTGCCCATCATGAACTCCACCCCGATGTACCGTGTCGCAGCGGTCCAGGCCATGACCCCGTTGCTCGACCTCGAGCGTGCACTCGCCGCCGTGGAATCCTGGACGGCGCGCGCTGCCGCCGAAGGCGTCAAACTGGTGGTGCTCCCGGAGACGTTCCTGCCCGGGTATCCCGCGTGGCTCGACGTCTCGCCCGGCGCGGCGCTCTGGGATGACACGGGCGTGAAGGCCGTGCACGAGCGGCTGCTCGCGAACGCCGTCGAGGTCCCGGGCCCGGCCTATGAACGACTCGCCTCCTGCGCACGCACCCATCGCGTGACGCTTGTGGCCGGAGTACACGAACTCGATGGGCGCACGCTGTACAACTCGGTGCTGACGCTGGGGCCCGACGGTGCACTCCTGGCGCACCACCGCAAGCTCGTCCCCACCTACAGCGAACGCATACTATGGGGTGCCGGCGACGGCGCCGGACTGGTCGCCCCCGAGGTCGACGGCGTCCGTGTCGGCAGCCTGGTGTGCTGGGAACACTGGATGCCCACCGCAAGACAGGTGCTGCACGACGCCGGCGAGGACGTCCACGCCGCGCTCTGGCCACAAATGAAGGATATGAACCTGGTGGCGTCACGACACTACGCGTTCGAGGGCCGCTGCTTCGTGGTGGCGTCCGGAGCGCTGCTTCGCGCACGCGACCTGCCCGCGGAGCTACCCGCGGCCGGCTCTCACGGAGTCGACGATCTGCTACTCCGGGGGGGCAGCGCCGTGATCGCTCCCGACGGCCGCCTACTCGCCGGCCCCGTGTACGACACGGAGGCGCTGGTGATCGCCGACTGCGACCTGGGCGAGATCGCCCGCGAATCGATGACACTGGACGTGAGCGGCCACTACAGCCGCCCCGACGTGTTCACCCTCACCGTGGACCGCACGCGGAGGGGACGGATCACGCGCTAGCACGGTTTAGGAAGAATATGCTCTGCCCGGCACGCTCTGCAGCCGGACGACCGCGCAGGCCGAACCATGACCTCGAATTGCGCGGCAGCCATAACGTCGCGTTGCTGCCGGCTCGCGCCGCTCAGGAACAACGTTTGCTACGGTCCGAACGCGGCTCGGGAGACGCTCGCTCCGCGACAGCGTGTCACCGTTCCCGGCATCGCCTGACCAGCAGCTACGTCGCCCGAGCCGCCCAGTCAGGCGGACACCCCGCGCTCACGGAGCGCCCTGCGAACTCATGCCGTTGTCCCTATCGTCCGCGCACCGTTGCTCTCTCACGCGCTTCTCGCGCGCTCGCAGCGCGGCTTGTGTTCTCGCCGCACTCGTCTGTTCCGCTCTTGCGCGCGATGCCGCACGCTGTTCACGCATGTGCGTCTCACCGTACACACGCTCGGCCTCGTGCTGGTTATGGACGACGCACAGCAGGCGCACATTCTCGAC
>JANMAX010000197.1:0-7611 GCA_031360075.1 bacterium
CGCCGTGTGCGCGCCACGTGCGGCGGCGCCGGTTGCACCGAGCAGGCCGAGCCGCTGCTCGAGAACAACGCCGCGCTGGTCGCACGCTGCCACCTGAAGCTCGAGATGGGCACGCCGATCTTTCCCAAAGCCCCGCTGCCCGAGGGCGTCACGGGCGCACAACGCCTGCGCGAACTGGCTTCGGAAGGTCTGGCGCGGCGCTACCCGGCCGTGGGCCTGGCCCGCGCCAACGGCGCGGCCCGTTCGGAAGCCCGCACACGGCTGAACAGCGAACTCGAACTCATCGAGCACACGGGATCCACCGACTACTTCCTGCTGGTCGCCAGCATTGTCGGGTTCGCACGCGAGCGCGGCATCCCCACGGTGGGCCGCGGCTCGGGTGCCAGCTCGATCGTGTCGTACGCGCTGGGTGTGACCAGCGTCGACCCGGTGCGCTACGGACTGTGCTTCGAGCGCTTCCTGCACCCGCAGCGCCGTGACTGCCCGGATCTCGATGTGGACCTGTGCTGGAAGCGCCGCGACGAAGTCATCGCGCACGTGTACGACGCCTACGGGCACGACCGCGTTGCCATGATCAGCACGCACGCCACGCTCGGGCCGCGCTCGGCGTTCCGCGAGGCCGCCAAGGCGCTGGGCGTGCCGCTGCCGCGCGTGAACGCGCTGGCGCGCCGCGTGCCGCGGCATCTCGATGCCTCAGCATTGGAACAGGCGTTGGAGCGCGGCACGTCGGAGGCGCGGCGTGATACGGCGGGCGATGCACGCGGGCGTGCGCCGGCAGCCGGCGCGGGCTCTCGCAACGCCGCGCCGTCACCTGCGCGCGACCCGCGCCAGCACCCGCGCAACACGGCAGCCGAGCGCGCTCGTACCGCCGGCGCCGAGTCCGGCGCCGGGCCGGGTGTGGGCCCGCACGACTTCGGCCCCGAGTTCCGCGAGCCGCGTATCGCCGAGGCACTGCGTCTGGCCGCGCGGTTGGCCGGTGCGCCGCGGCATCTGTCCATCCACTGCGGCGGCATGGTGATCGGCGACCGTGCGCTCACGCACTACCTGCCGTTGGAGCGCGCCTCCAAGGGCGTGGTCGTGTCGCAGTTCGAGATGCGCGCGGTCGAGGCGATCGGGCTCGTGAAGATGGATCTGCTGGGAAACCGCGCGATCACGACGATCGGGGAGTGCGTCGCGCTGGCGAACGCAGCGCAGGACAGAACGAGTGGCCATCCGGAGCCTGTGTCCGGGACGGCCGACACTTGCCCTCTCGACCCAGCCAGTCGCCAGCACACCACCGACGCGGTCACGAGCGCTGAGCGTTCCGCTTCATCCAGCCCCTCGCACATCGACCCCGACGCCATCCCGGCCGACGACCCCATCGCCGCGGCGGCGATCGCGGCGGGCGACACGCTCAACTGCTTCCAGTTGGAGTCACCCGCGATGCGTCACCTGCTGCGCATGCTGCAAGCACGCACGCTCGACGACACCGTGGCCGCGGTCGCACTGGTGCGGCCGGGCCCGGCCGAATCGGGCATGAAAGAGGCGTTCTGCCGCCGGCGGCGCGGGCTCGAAGCGGTGAGTTATCCGCACGAGCGACTGCGCGCCACGCTCGGCGAGACACAGGGCATCATGCTGTACGAGGAAGATGTGATGCGCGTGGCGTCTGCACTGTGCGGCCTGCCGCTCGCCGAGGGCGAGACGCTGCGGCGAGCGATCGCCAAGGCGCGCGGCGACGACGAGTTCCACTTCCTGGAACGCGGGTTCGTGGCGCAAGCGGTGCGTGCCGGCATCACGCCCGCCGACGCGCACGCGGTGTGGTGCGAGCTGGCGCGCTTCGCGGGCTACGCGTTCTGCAAGGCGCACGCCGCGGGCTACGGTCAACTGGCGTGGCAGAGCGCGGCTTTGAAGGCGCGTTACCCCGCCGAGTGGGCGGTGGGCGTGCTCAATCACCACGCCGGCATGTACCCCACGTGGGTGCATGTGGAAGACCTGCGCCGCGGCGGCGTGCAGCGCGCGCCGGTCACGTTCCTGGCGCCATGCGTGGAGCGCTCGCACTGGGACACGACGCTGGAACATATGGCCGGCGTTGAGCCACGCGTGGCCGGCTTGGAGCCTCTCGTGGCCTCCGGCCACGGTGCGGGTGGCGCGCACAGCCGCGCCGTGCGTGTCGGGCTGCACCGCGTGCAGGGTCTAACGCACACTACCGGCGAGCGCATCGTGACCGCACGGCCGTTCGCGAGCGTCGCCGACTTCGCCGACCGTGTGCGACCCACACCACCCGAACTCGACACGCTCATCCTCGCCGGCGCGCTCGATGCGGTCGCCCGTGCCCGGGCCACGCACCACTCCAGCGCGGGCACGCACGCGACAGCCGATGCCTGCGGCGCAGCCGCAACGCCACAGCGCACGCGCGCCTCCATGCGGCTCGAGACGCGCGTGCTCGAAGCGCTCTCGCATCAGGTGTCGTCACGCGTGCGCCACACCGCCAACCCGCGCGCGGCCGGGCTCGTGCTACCGGACGGCCAACCGTTCGCGCCCACGGCGCACGCCCCGCGCCCCGGCGGCGAGGCCGTGCCGGAACTGCCCGAACTGCCGCTCGCCGATCTCGTGCGCGGTGAGTTCGCAGCCACCGGGCTGTGGTTCAGCGCACACCCACTCGACACGTTCGTGCCCGCAACGGCGCTGGCAGGCTGCACGAACGCGCAACTGCTCGAGCGTCACGTCGGCAAGCGCGTCACGGTGTGCGGCATTCCGTGCGCGGCGCGGCGTGTGGAGTCCAGGAACGGCGGCATCGTGCTGTTCACCACGCTCGCGGACCACACCGGGCTCATCGAGTGCGTGCTGTTCCCCGACACCTACAAGCGCTGGGGCCAGCACATGCGCGGCGAGGTGGTGCGCGCGGAAGGCCGCGTCGACGAGACGCTGGGCGCGCTCACGCTGGTGATCGAGCGCGCCGAGACGCTCGGTGGCGGCAGTGGCACCGCGGGCGTGCCCGCGTGGAGCGAGGCGGGCCCGCCGAGCACGTATCGCGTGGCGTGAGCGAGGCCGCTCACCGTTGACGCCGGGCGCCAGCGGCTGCCGAGCCCGCGGTCACGCGGCAGCAGCCCGCGTGCGATGCTAAGCCTCGCGCGCCGCCCGCTCCCACGTCCGCACGATATCGCCCGCGGGCTCGATGGCATCGATGGCGGCCACGCTCTTGCCGGCCTGCCAGAGCTGCGAGGCTTCGCGCTTGGCGCCGCGCTTCAGGCTGAACGCGGATTGCAGCACGAACCACGTGCGCAGCGCGTGCTTGGTGCGCGGGTTCTTCAGCAGCCAGCGCTCGAGCGCGTTGGCGTGCAGGCCCTGGCGGCGGATGACGGGCGTGTCGATCACGGCGACGGGCACACCGGTAATGCGCTCGGTGAGGACGATGTCTGCTTCACCGGCAGCCACGATGGCTGCCTTGTACGAGGCACTCGCGTCACATTCCGTGGTCGCGATGAACCGCGTGCCGCACTGCGCGCCCACGTACCCCATGCGCAGCGCATCCACGAACCCCGCGGCATCGCCGATCCCACCAGCGCACACCACGGGCAGCCCGAACGGCAGCAGTTCATCGAGCAGTACCCGCGGGTCGCGCGGCCCCGCATGACCGCCAGCGCGGCGGTTCACCGCAATAAGGCCGTCGGCGCCACCGTCGCGCGCCTTGGCGGCCCACTTGGCTTCGGTGACGTCGTGGTACACCACGCCGCCCACGGCATGCACTTTCTCGGCCACCCAGCGCGGATCACCCAGCGATGTGACGAAGAAACGCACGCCTTCTTCGAGTGCTTCGTCGACCCAGCGGCGCATGCGCTCCATGTAGCGCTTCGACGACTTCTCGATGAGCGCGTTCACTCCGATGGGCTGGCGGGTGAGCGCGCGGATGCGGCGCAGCCCGGCGCGGAACTCCATCCCATGCACGAACGTCAGCGTGACGGGCTGCACGATGCCGATGCCACCGGCCTCGCTCACTGCCGCCACCAGCTCGAGATTGCTGCACGGATACATCGCGCCGCAGATCACCGGCACGCGGATGCGAGCATGGCGCGTGAGCGGCGTGTCGAGTGACAACGGGGTCATTGCGCGTCCCGCGCGTCAGACAGTCCCCGGCGGAAGGCGTCAGCCGCTGTGTGCCGGACCGACGGACCGGCGCACGCGGACGTGCTCACGGCGTCAGCCCCAGCCGCCAATGCACGCGCACCGTGGCCACGATGTCGCCGCCGGCGTCGCGGATGTCGGCGCGCACCTCGAAATCGGTATCGCCCGTGACTTCCGGGACCACCACTCGGGCTTCTCCGACAAGCGTGCCGCGCGCCTTCTTCACGTACTCCGACTCGATGCGCAGCACGATGCCGCGCACACCGGGCGGAAGCGCCGTGGTCATGGCCAGACCGCTCGTGAGCTCACCCAGGTTCGTGAGCGCCACGGCATGAATGGAGCCGAGATGATTGCGCACCGCGCGACGGTCCCGCAGCGCCAGCTTCGCGTGCCCGGGCTCGAGCGCCAGCGGCGTGGCACCGATGCTGCCGCTGTACGGCACCATGCCGCCGAACAGCATGCCGAAGATGGCGCGCCCGAACGGCAGGCGCAGGCAGTTGTTCCAGAGTGACAGGACGCGGGCTCCGGGAGCATCTCGTCGGCTCTTGGCTTCGGTCATGCGATCTCCTTGGGGGGACCCATCCGGGGCCATTCATCCGGAGCCACGTAGCCGATGGATCCGGCCGCGTGCGATCGAACGGTCACAGTCGGGTATCGGCCGCGCGAGCATCGCACAACGCACCCAAGACCACCGCAGGAGCCCCGAGGTATCGCCCAGCGGGCCGTCAGCTCGGCTCGCAGCACACCGGGCTAGGTCTTATTCGCCGCGCGCTTGTGCTGGGCGACGCGCACGAGCAGTTCCCACGACGTGCCGGCGGCATTCCCCAGGATCATGGAGATGCCCCCGATCATGTTGAACAGCATCTCCGGGACCCCCATGAACACCCCGGCGCCCGCGGACAGGATCAGCAGGTAGGCGAAGATCGGCATCAGCGTGCGGCGACGCATCTGCTGCGCAGTCAGCGCGCCACCATGATGCTTGCTCATGTGCCGCGAGAAGTACGTGGTCGTGATCAGTCCGGCCACCGCCACCATCGTGAGCATGAACCCGGTCAGCCGCATCGACATCGGGGGCACCAGCATGAACAGCGATGCGATGAGCACCGAGATGAACGTCGTCAGTGTCGCGCGGGACAACCCCAGCAAGTGCTCGTGCCCGGCCTCGACCAGCAGTTCGAGGTGCAGCGATAGAGCCACGAACAGGAGTCCCGCCAGCGTCACGGCGGCGGTGCCCGCCATGAGGTAGAAATCGTGCCACTGTTCGACCCGCTCATGGAACGGGACGTCGCGGCCCATCGCTCCCACGAGGTCGCCGATGTGGAAACGGCTCGCGGCGACGGCCGTGTCCGCGACTGCGCCCGCCACCGCTCCCGCTTCCAGCAGCCAGCCCGCCAGCATCACAGCCCCAGCTCGCTCGCGATGCCGATCATGGCGTCACGCACGAACGCGATATGTTGGTCCAAGTCCACGCCCAGCTCGGTGGTGCCGTTCGTGATGTCCTCCCGATTCACGTTGCGGGCGAAACCAGTGCTCTTCAGCTTCTTCTTCACCGACTCGACCTCCACCGAAGTGAGCTTCCTCTCGGGGTTCACCAGCGCGCACGCCACCAGGAAGCCCGACAGCTCATCGCATGCGAACAGCACCTGCGCCATGCGCGAGTCACGCGGCACGCCGGTGTGCGTGGCGTGGCCCAACACGGCGTGGCAGATGTCTTCCGGCCAGCCGGCGGCGCGCAGCACCTCGACACCCTTCACGGGGTGCAGCTCCGCACTCGGGTGGCGCTCCCAGTCGAAGTCGTGTATCAGCCCAGCCAGCCCCCAGCGCTCGGGGTCTTCCCCGTACTTCACCGCGTAGGCGCGCATCACGGCTTCCACGGCGTAGCAATGCTTGCGCAGGTTCACGTTCTGCACCCATTCGTGCAGCAGGGCCACGGCGTGGTCGCGGGTGGGCAAGGCGCCGACGGTCATGCACATCCTCCTGCAGGTGGTCCGCTGGGCCCCGTCATCCCGGGCAGCAAGGTCACGGGTTCGCGAACGGTTCGGGGCCAAACAAGAAGGCGGCGCCGGGCGCCGCCTCCGTGCGACTTTGTCGCGAGCTGTTACTTCTTCTCGAAGTGCACGCGGTTCTTCTCGGTGAAGCTCTGCCACTTCTCGGGCACGCCGTTGTCCGGGAAGATCGCCTGCACAGGGCACGCCGCCTCGCACGCCTGGCAGTCGATGCACTCGTCCGGATGGATATAGAACTGGTCCTCACCCTCGTAGATGCAGTTCACCGGGCAGACCTCGACGCAGGACTTGTCCTTCACCCCGATACACGGCTCGGCGATGATGAACGGCATGGCTGGACCTCCGATACAGGCACGGGCACGCAGGAGCGCGCACGATAATGGGCACGTAGGAACCGAACGTCGACGGAGTCTAGAGGGCACCGCCGGGACTGGCAAGACCGCCGGAGTGCCGCACGGACGGGAAAGCCAAGCACGATCGCGAGCCGAAGCGAGCCCATGGCGACGCCCTCCCCGTGCTCGCTGCCCCCCAGCGGCAACCCGGCGCCGCGCAGTGCCCAGTCATCCCGGCGCATTCCGGCCCGCCACCACTGGTCCGGCGAAAGCGACCGTTCGCCGCGCCGGCGGAGCTGTTCGCCGAACCGTCCTCGCCACCGCGCGGGTGAGCCATGACACTGGGTCGGTCAGCATGAAGTGCGCTCGCGGCGACCGCGACAACAGCGGGCGGGGCAGCCTTGACCGGGTTGCATGCACTACCGGACACTCGGCCGTTCCCACCCCCTGCTTCGAGCCCCGAACCCTTGGGATGCCCCTGTCATGGATAGCAAGACCGACCTCTCGTCGTTGCGCATCGACCGCTCGGCACCGCCCCCGAAGCGGCGCGGCATGCCGCCCGTGCTCATCGTGCTGCTCAGCGCGATCGCGGTCGCTGCGGGCTGGTTCG
This sequence comes from bacterium, assembly GCA_031360075.1. Taxonomy (GTDB): domain Bacteria; phylum Eisenbacteria; class RBG-16-71-46; order RBG-16-71-46; family RBG-16-71-46; genus JAIOPA01. The sequence goes on from JANMAX010000197.1 coordinate 7,050, forward strand.
GCTTCAAGGCCACGCGGGGCGGCAACACGGTCCAGGTCACGCTCGGCACGGCCGAGGCGACGGGCGGCGGCAGTGTCTCCGGCGAGGGCATCAGTGCGAACGGCTACGTGGTCGCGCGCACCAAGGCCAGCGTGTCGAGCAAGATCCTGGGCCGGCTGGCGTGGATCGGGGTCACCGAAGGCTCGCGCGTGCGCACCGGCGAGGTCATCGCCCGGCTCGAGAGCGCGGACTACGAAGCGGCCGTCAAGGCCACGCATGCCAACGAGGCGCAGATCGAAGCCCAGATCGTGCAGTCGCGCCGTGACCTCGTGCGCACACAGGCGTTGCGCAAGCAGGAACTGGTCTCCGACGCCGATCTCGAGAACGCGCAGACGCGACTCGACATCCAACTGGCGCAGGCCGCGGCGACGCGCGCACAGACCGGCTTGTCCGAGGCCAACCTCGAGAACACGCGCGTGCGCGCCCCGTTCGCCGGCACGATCCTGCGCAAGGACGCCGAGGTCGGCGAGATCGTGGCACCCTCGAGCGCCGGTGGCGGGCTGACCCGCACCGCCATTGTCAC
>JANMAX010000219.1:0-4044 GCA_031360075.1 bacterium
GCGCACGATGATGCCGCGACCCTTGCCCAACCCGCCCGCACCCCCACCGCATCCCCCGTTTCTAGTGCCCCCCGACCACGATCACACCGAGCCCCCAACGCCGCCCGTCCACGTCGCGGAAGTGGACATCTGGTGGCCATCGAAGCTCGACAGCGAGACCTCGACACCGTCCTGCCCGCTCGATCCGATGTTGCTGACCGAAAGCCGGCGTCCATCGGCCGAGGACGAGACCGTGGCGGAGCCGGAAGCGGTGCAAAGGAGCCCGCTTGCGCGCACTGAGGCCAGGACGGCGCCCGGAACGAGCAGGCTTAGGAGCGTGAGCATGAGCAGGGGGTGCCGAAGCCGCATGTGGAGCCTCCAACTGGAGAGATTCGTGGTTTGAGAGCGCGCAGACTTACGTCACTCTGTCGGTTCTGAGGGAGCACTTATAACAGTTTCCTGACGAGCGAGACGACGAAAGTCGAATAATCGAGTCCGGCGCCAGTCGACGCGGAAGTCAACAGTTCTAGCGCATTGTGGCACAGCCAGTTAAAGACGTGGTCGAACCTGTTGCACGAAGCACGCATTCCGGCCCCACGGGTCAGCGCAAAAGAGCACCCGCCACAGGGCCAGTCCGTAAGCTCGAGTCCAGGCCGGCATTCCGGCCACGGGAGCCGGTCTCGGTGGGCCGCGCAGGACCAGCCGCGCCACACCCATCCCAGCGCCTGCCCGGACTACTTCCCGAGCAAGTGCAGTACGCCGACTGTCATCTGGGGCAGGTACGTGATCGCCAGCGTGCCGAGTCCGAGGATGATCAGGAACGGCACGACGTGGCGGTAGAGCTTCGGCAATGGAGTGCCGAACCGGGACGACGACAGGAACAGGTTCAGGCCGGCCGGCGGGAACAGGAAGCCCAGTTCGAGGTTCGCCAGGAACACCACTCCCAGGTGCACCGGATCGACGCCGAACGCGGCCCCGATCGGGGCCACGAGCGGGGCCAGGATGACGATGGCGGAATAGATCTCGAGCACGCTACCGAGTACCAGCAGCACCATGTTGAGCACGAGCAGGAAGACGTGCTGCGAGTGGATGTGCGCCTTCACCGCGGTCAGCAGCAGGTCGGGGATCTGCGCATCGACGAGCCAGCTCGTGAGACCGAGCGCGCTCGACAACAGGAGGAGCACCGCACCGCATAGCACCGCTGCTTTGATGAGCACGCGCGGCAACTCGCGGAACAGGTGGATGTCGCGCGTGATGAAGCACTCGACCACGATGGCGTAGGCGAACGCCACGGCGGCCGCCTCGACCATGGTGGTGAGCCCGGTCGCGAACAACACCACGACCGTCACCGGGACTGACAGTTCCCACTTGGCGTGCCAGCCTGAAACGAGCGCTTCCTTGAGCGAGAATGGTGCGCGTGCCGCCTTGATGCGCTTGCCCACCACCATGCCGTAGATGGCGACGATCAGGATCAACAGCAGGCCCGGCAGCAGTCCCGCCAGGTAAAGTGAGTCGGCCGGGACATTCGCGACGACCGCGTAGAGGATGACGGGCAGACTCGGCGGCAGCAGCAGCCCCAGACTTCCGGACGCGGTGACCAGTCCGAGCGAGAAGCCCTCGGGGTAGCCGTCCTTGATCAGGATGGGCAGCAGCAGCCCGCCCAGCGCCATGATCGTGACGCCGGAGCCGCCGGTGAACGTCGTGAACAGCGCGCACACGCAGGCCACCAGAACCGCAACACCGCCCGGCATCCAGCCGAACAGCGCGCGGAAGAAACGCACCAACCGTTGCGAAGCATTGGACTCCGCCATCACGTAGCCGCATGCGGTGAGCAACGGAATGGCGGGCAGCGTCGGCGACACCATGAGCCGGTAGATATCGGCGGTGACGGCCGAAACGGGCACGGCGTCCTTGAAGAACAGCACGAGCGCGATACCGCCCATGGCCACGAACACCGGAGCGCCGACCAGCGCCGCCATGACGATGAGGGCCACGAGCGGCAGCGCCAGCGAGCCCGCGAACTGTGGCACGAGCCCGATCGCGAATGCCGCACCGATCGCCAGGAATGCGATGGCACGTCCCCCCCAGCGCTCGGAAGCACCCCACGCCAGCCGCACCGCCAGGAGTCCCATGGCGATTGGCATGACGCACTCGCTGACCCACACCGGGATGCCCATGGCGAGCACCTTGCCCTGCTCCTTGTCGGCGATCACGACGCCGTACGCCGAGAATGCCAGCACACCGCACACCGCCGCCGCAACGGCCGACGAGAACACGCGGGCCGCGTCCCGCATCTTGACCTTGCCGATGGCCTCGGCGGTCGAGAGCGTCAAATGCTGGCGTTCACGCGCCGCGAGCAGCCCACCCAGCAGCGCCAGCCACAGCGTCAACTGGGCGCGATATTCGGACGAGCCCGGCACGCTGAAGCCGCCGAACGGCCGCCCGATGGCGTCGATCAATGGGATGAGCATGGACAGCAGGAACGCAATGACGAGGACGCCGCCCTCGAAGCGATTCAGGAACGACGCCGGGCGTCCGGTCGGGGCGGTATCGGATGAGGTGAGCATGGCCGCGCAGACTAGCATGAGCGGCGGTCGCTCCGCCTCGTGCGAGGCACTTGCCCCGGCGGGTCACCGCCGGCTGGCTGCGGCTGCGGCACCACGTGAACGGGCGGTGAGCCCGTATGAGCCCACCGCCCGATGCGTGCGACTCCTCGCTCCACCGGCGTCAGGGCTTGGTCGTGAACGCCGCGGAGGCCCGCGTCCTGTCCCAATCCAGGTTCAGCGTGCCACCCGTGCCGGTGGCCACGATGCCGATGGTGAAGCGTTCGACCACGTCGGGCAGCGCGCTCAGGGTCATGTCGATCACGAACACGTCCTTGCTGGCGTCATGCTGGGTGCCCCACTGCCCCGTCTGGCTGTTGATGATGAGCTTCCAGCCGCTGGCCGTGGGCCGCGTCCACAGCGTGTAGAAGCCCGCCGGCACCACCGTGCCGCCGAAGTCCAGCGTGCGGTCGGTGCGGAACTGGGTCGCGGCGTTCGCTCCCGTGCGCCAAACCTCGCCGTACGGGACGATGCCGCCGTACACCACGCGGCCGCGCTTGGCCGGGCGGCCGTAGTCGATGCTGAGTGCCGCGCCCCCGGCACTGGCCACCTTCACGCTGTCGCGCGGTGACAGCATGCCGACACCACCGCCGGCCTGCTCACGCGCGAGGAAGTTGGCGCCCAGCGCGTCGAGGTCGAGCGGGGCCACACGGTTGACCGCGAACTTGGCGGTACCCGCGATGGGCAATATACCGGTGATGTGACCGGCCTTGTCGATCGCAGCGTGATACTGGTCGCCGTGCGTGTTCGAGATCTCGACCGAATCGCGTCCGATCTTCCGGAGCAGGTAGCGTTCGGTCGCGGCGGCACCCATGAAGTAGAGCGTGCCTCCGAGTGTGTCGCGCCTCGACTTGGCCAGGAGTTGAATCTGTCCCTCGTACAGCGCCCACGGGCTCGAGCTGAAGATGACCAATGAGCCGGCGGGCATCGCGAGCCTGAGGTCCTGCGGCGGAGCCACGCCGTTCTTGATCTGCGCGCGCATCGAATCCGCATCGAACAACGCATTGATGGTCTGGGTCGGCGTGTCGGCGCCGGGCGGGCCGAACACGGTGCTGATCCGCCTCAGTATGCCGTTGCTGGATTCGTATGTGAACTTCCGTCGTAGTGTGCGCGGCGCGCGCCCGATCTGATCGACGACGAGCCGGTCCTTGGTGCGCACATAGTGCTCGACTCCGGTGGTGTCCCGGCCCAGCCGGACGACAAAGTCACCGCTGTCATCGGCCCATACCGGCAGGGCGACTGAGACGAGGACGAGCGACAGCAGCAACCGTGTGGTGGATCTCATCACAAGCGGCTCCTCGGCGTTCGGGATGGCGAATTCAGGAAGTCCTGATCGGCGTAGACTAGTGTCTCGTCCCAGAAGTCCTGTGCATGAATCGGCGAGCAATCGTGGCTGCTGGCAAGGCGCGACGACGAAGTCGTATCCGGGAGATACGTCGAGGAGGATCAACGCAGCCAGCGG
>JANMAX010000221.1:0-52974 GCA_031360075.1 bacterium
AGCCACAGCGCCCAGCACCGAGTCGTGTTCGCACGGGCTTATCGCTCCAGTCGCGAGCTGGTCGCTGCGAGCACAACACGCACCGGGGTTGCGGAGGGGACACGCGCTCCATTGCGCCCGGCGGGCGCGGTCCGCGCGCCATGCGCAGGCGGCGCCTGCATGATAACCTCACCCATTCTTGCCCCCATACCGGCATCCCCGGCCCCCCACAAGAGCCCCCACGAGCGGAGGACGCGTTGGCCGTCGCTACCGAGCGCCTGTCGGGCGGAGCCCTGCTCCGCATGCGCTGGCTCCCCGTGGCCGCCTGGGTGGCGCTGATCTTCGTGCTCAGCGCCCAGCCCGGCCTCTCCGTGCCGGGTACGTTCGAATACCGCGACAAGGTGGCGCACACGCTGGAATACGGCGGTTTGGGGTGGCTCGTCTACCGCGCGGCGCGCGACAGCTGGCCGGCCACGCCGGCCTTGCAACGGGTGCTGCTCACGGCTCTGGCGCTGTCGGCGCTCGGGGCGCTTGACGAGAAGTTCCAGTCTTTCATTCCCGGCCGCGATTCGACCGCGTATGATTGGATGGCGGATACGTTCGGCGGTGCGCTGGCCCAGATCGCCGGCGTGGTCTTCGACAAACGGCGGAGGGGCGCCTGATGGCACCCAAACACCAGGCTCCGCGCGGCACGCGCGACCTGCTCCCCGAGGACAGCGCGCGCTGGCAGTGGGCCGAATCCCGGGCACGCGGGGTACTTGAACGCTACGGCTTCGGCGAGCTGCGCACGCCGCTGTTCGAGGACTACGAGTTGTTCGCACGCACGTCGGGGGAGTCGAGCGACGTGGTGCAGAAGGAGATGTACCGGTTCAAGGACCTCGGCGACCGTGAGCTGGCGCTCCGGCCCGAGTTCACAGCCGGTGTCATGCGTGCTTACCTCGAGCATGGGCTCGGTGGCCGGGCGCGCGTGCACCGGTTGTGGAGCATGGGTCCGGTGTTCCGGTACGGCCGCCCGCAGAAGGGGCGCTACCGGCAGTTCTCGCAGATCAACTGCGAACTGGTGGGCTCGGCCGCCTCGGGCGCCGACGTCGAGATGATCACGCTGTTCGTGGACCTCTATGAGGCCTGGGGCTTCAACAACCTGAGCGTCAAGCTCAACAGTGTCGGCCAGCCGGCTTCACGCCGCGCCTACGGCGACCGCTTGCGTGCGCTGCTCGCGCCGCATGCCGCGCGCCTTTCGGAAGACAGCTCGCGCCGGCTGGAGCAGAACCCGTTGCGCGTGCTCGACAGCAAGGCCGAGGGCGATCTCGCCGTGCTCGCCGAGCTGGCGCCCGACATGCCGCACATGCTCGATGTGCTCGACGACGCCGACCGCGAGCACTGGACCGCCGTGCTCGCCGGCCTCGATGCCGCCGGCGTCCACTACGAGATCGACCATGGTCTGGTGCGCGGGCTCGACTACTACACGCGCACCGCGTTCGAAGTGCACGACCCGTCGCTCGGTGCGCAGAGCGCGCTGGGCGGGGGCGGGCGCTACGACGCGCTCATCGAGCAGTTGGGTGGGGCCCCCACGCCGGGCGTCGGCTTCGCGATCGGGCTCGACCGCGCGCTGCTCGTGCTCGAGGAGCGCGGCATGGCGGCCGAGCCGGCCGAAACGGTGTGCGTCGTGGCCATGGACAGCACGCGCGCTGGAGTCACCGCGTTGGTGCGCGAGATGCGCCGCCAGTTCCGCGTCGAGACCGACGTCGAGGCGCGCGGCTTCAGCGCGCAGATGAAGGCTGCAGGCAAGAGCGGCGCGCGCTTCCTGGTGATCGCGGGCGACGACGAATGGGCACGGGGTGAAGTCGTGCTCAAGGATTCCAAGACGGGCGAGCAGGCGGCCGTGAAGCGCGAAGCGCTCGCAGCCGAAATCTCGGCCCGGACCGTACGATAAGGCGAACAGGAGAACGCGACGTGGCACAAGAGCTCGAAGGACTCGGCGACTGGCGGCGGTCCCACACCTGTGGCGCGCTGACGCGGGAGCATGCCGGCCAGACCGTGACGCTCATGGGCTGGCTGCATCGCTCGCGTGATCACGGTGGCGTGCTGTTCACCGACCTGCGCGACCGCTATGGGCTGACGCAGGTGGTGTTCCGTCCCGAGACCGGTGGCAAGGGCTTGCTCGAGCGCGCCTCGCACCTGGGCAACGAGTTCGTGGTCGCGGTGCGCGGGCTGGTCGTCGAGCGGCCGGCCGATGCGGTGAACGCCGATCTCGCCACCGGCACCATCGAGGTGGACGCGCGCGAGTTGAAGCTGCTGTCCGCCTGTGACCCGCTGCCTTTCCAGGTGAACGAAGAGCACATGCTGGCCAGTGAGGACTTGCGCTTGAAGTTCCGCTATCTGGACCTGCGCCGGCCCGAGCTCGCCAAGCTGCTGGCGCTGCGCCACGTCGCCGCGGCCGCGGCACGCAACTACCTCTCGAGCCAGAGCTTCCTCGAGATCGAGACGCCGATGCTGGTGAAGCCCACGCCCGAGGGCGCACGCGACTACGTGGTGCCGAGCCGCGTGCACCACGGCAGCTTCTACGCGTTGCCGCAGAGCCCGCAGCTCTACAAGCAGACGCTCATGATCAGCGGCTGCGACCGGTACTTCCAGCTGGCGCGCTGCCTGCGCGACGAGGACCTGCGCGCCGACCGCCAGCCCGAGCACACGCAGATCGACCTCGAGATGAGCTTCGTCAGCGAGGACGATGTCTTCACCGCCGTCGAGGGGCTGTTCGCGGCCATGTGGCGCGAGACGCTGGGCGTCACGCTCAAGACACCGTTCCCGCGCATCACCTACGACCACTCCATGAAGACCTACGGCAGCGACAAGCCGGACCTGCGCTTCGGGCTCGAGTTCAGCGATGTCACCGCCATCTGTGCCCAGTCCCCGCGCAACGTCGTCGCCAACGGTGCCAAGGCCCCGGGCGGCATCGCCGTGGCCATGACCATCCCGGGTGGCGGCGAGATCAGCGGCACGCAGTTGCGCAAGTTCGAGGACGTGGTCAAGGGTGCCGGTGCGGGCGGGCTGACGTTCTTCAAGGTGCAGGCCGCCGATCGCGACAAGCAGCTGGTCATCTTCCCGGGCGCGCTGCTCGACGAGTTCATGGCCAAGGTGCACGCCAAGGACGGCGACGCGGTGGTGTTCACCAACGGACCGTGGGAGCGCACCTGCAAGGCGCTCGGCGTGCTGCGCACGCAGTTGGGCCACGAGCTGCTCGAGAAGAAGGGCCTGCTCAACAAGTCCGGGCACGAACAGGACTGGCGCTTCGTGTGGGTGCGCGAGTTCCCGCTGTTCGAGTACAACGACGACCAGAAGCGCTGGGAGCCCAAGCACCACATGTTCACCATGCCGAACCCGGAGCATCTCGAGTTCCTGGAGACCGACCCCGGCAAGGTGTACGCGCAGCTCTATGATGTCGTCCTGAACGGCAACGAACTGGGTTCGGGTTCGGTGCGCATCCACCGGCCCGACATCCAGGAGCGCGTCATGAAGGTGACCGGGCTCACGCAGGAGCAGGCGCACGAGAAGTTCGGGTTCCTGCTCGAGGCCTACCGCTACGCCTCGCCGCCTCATGCCGGCATCGGCATCGGGCTCGATCGCATCATCATGCTGCTGGGCGGCCGCGATTCGATTCGCGACGTCATCGCGTTCCCGAAGACGGCGAGCGCGACGTCACTGATGGACGGCTCCCCGAGCCCGGTGGAGCCGCAGACGTGGAAGGAACTGGGGCTCAAGCCGCACGCCCCGGCACAGTAGCGCCGTCGCATCGATATCCCGCCGGGCGGTGCTGTGGTCCACAGCACCGCTGGCGCCCCCGGGGATCCGGTGAGAGGTGGCAGACATGGTTCGCGTGGCGCTGTGCGCGCTGGTGCTGATGAGCATTGCTTCTCCGGTGGTGGCCGCCGCGCCGTCGCGGCCCGGCCACAGCCCGGACGGCGTGCGGTCGAGCGCGGACATTTCCAGGTTGCCGTTTGCGGGTCCGAGAGCTGTGTTCATCGACACGATCCCGGCGGATTCCGGCCGGCCCGTGATCGTGGTCCAGGCCGAGCAGTTCCCGCGCTACTCGTTCTTCCTGGACCCGGCCCCGACGGTCGCGACCAAGGAGTTCTCGATGTTCTACAACGGCATCCCGGACACGAACATCGGCCCCGGGCGCGTGCGCGGCATGTTCCACTTGATCTACCAGCGTAGCGGCGGCACGCAGCAGGCGGAGACCGCGTTCGCTCATGCGTGGTCGCCGGATCTCGTGACTTGGTCGGTGGACACGCTGGCGTTCACCGTCGACACGACGGCGTGGAACTCGGCACACGTCTGGTCCCCGAGCCTCGTGCACTTCGCCGGCAAGGACTACCTGTTCTACACCGGCGTCGACGCCCAGGAGGACCAGCGCATCGGCTATGCCTCGACGAGCCGGCTCGACACCTCGAACACGGTCTGGGATCCCGCTCGCGTCATGGTGTGGGAAGCGCCACGGACCCAGTGGGCCGTGCCCGATCCGTGGACGTACTTCGGCCAGACGCAGTTCCGCGACCCGTTCGTCATTCCCGACCCCGATCAGCCCGACCGTCTGCTGATGTTCTACGCCGCGCACGATTCCATCGACTTCCGTGCCGGCCAGGGCGGGCTGATGGTGGGCGTGGCCCGCAGCGAGCCCGGGAACGCCGGTGTCTGGACCGACTTGGGCTACTACCCGAGCACGCACAAGAAGATCACCAAGGTCGGCCAGTTGGAAGGTCCGCACGTGTTCCCGGTGAACGGCACGAGCGCCGGCTGGCGGCTGATGTACTCCAATGCCGGCACACCGCCGGGTGAGCGCGGCAACAGCACCATCCGGTTCGAGAGCATCGTGCCTGGTGCGAGCCTGGCGGACACGTCCTTGGGCTCGTGGCAAGCGCCGCAGGTGCTCAAGACCTACCTGGGCGGCGACCCGACCGTGTTCGGCTGGAGCGGCAGTGAACACCTGAGAGTCGGAGGAGTCGACTTCCTGGCGGGGTTCACGGCGTGGGGCCCGTTCGATCAGGGCATCGCGATCTCGCGGCTGCAGTGGCTCGGCGACGACTTCACGCTCGGCCAGCCGACCGTGTCCGTGGTGAACGAGTACCGCTCGCCGGCCCGCGGTGTGCAGATGCGCGTGCTCGACGACTCGCGGCGCGCCGGGCGCGTGACGTTCGAGCTCGATTCGCCGCTCGAACTGGAGGCGCGGCTCGACGTGTTCGATGCGCAGGGACGCAGCGTGCGCTCGCTGCTCGCAGGCCCGCTCGTGCGCGGCCGCTCGAGCGTGCACTGGGACCTGACGCGGCGAGACGGCGGCGCGGTCGCGAGCGGCATGTACTTCGTGCGGCTGTCGTTCGCGGGCGGCGTACGCGCCGCACAGATCCCCGTGGTGCGCTGAGCGCAGCGCGCTGCCCGGTCGTGGCCGGGGGGGACCGCCGCCGGGCCCGGCACACGGTGTGACCACGGGGCCGTTCTGGACGCGCGGGCCGGCTCGCGGCGCCGGATTGTCGCCACACCGCCGCTGCGGCACACTGCGGGCTTCGCACTTGTCTGTTGAGCAGTTGGTCCGGCCCCAATTCGAGTCCTGAGGTCCTGCCCATGATCAAGTTCATGTTGTTCATCGATGGCACATGGTTGTATTCGAATACCAGCCGGCTCGTGGAAGCGTCCGGCGAACCGGGATTCGTGCTCGACTTCGGCAAGCTGCCGCGCGTGCTGGCCGAGGAGGTCGGCCGCCGCCTGGGCCACGACGAGTGGACCGTGGTGCGCACGCACATGTTCGGCAGTTATGCCGACCACTTCGATCCGCGCGACCGCGAGCCGGTGGAGCGCCGGCTCAACTTCTTCGCCATGCTGCGCCAGCAGCACCATTACGAGATCGAGGCGTTCCCGATCGACTTTCGTGGCAAGCGCCTGCGCCGCACCGACCGCGAACCGGGTGACGTGTTCGAGCCCAAGGAGAAGTGCGTCGACATCGCGCTCGCGACGAGCATGTTGTTCAACGCCGCGATGTCGAACGCCTACGACGTCGCCATCGTCGTGATCGGCGACCAGGACTTCAAGCCCGTGCTGCAGAGCGTGCGCCGGCTGGGCAAGCGCGTCGCGATCGCCAGCATCAACGGGGCGTGCTCGGGCGAGTATTCGGACCCCACCGACAAGGCACGCGTGCGCGACGTCGAGCTGCTGTGGCTCGAGGACCTGCTGCCGCGCCTCGCGCGGCGCTACGATCCGCACACGCTCGACTGCCAGTCGCCCACGCACAAGGGCGAGCGCCGGGTCGAGACCACGTACTATCCCAAGCGCGGCGAGAAGTTCTACTGCCCGGCGTGCCGTGAGGAGTTCGGCAAGCAGCGCGAGGCCGCGGCGGCCACGAACGCCGCGAACAACACTCCGTCCACCGGCGGCAAGACGCACAGCCCGGTGAGCGAGCCCGTGACCTATGCGCCTGCCGAGACCATGCTCATGGGCGTCGTGAAGCACAAACGCCTGGACAAGAGTTATGGCTTCATCATGGTGGACGGCTGCGGCGACTACGACGGCGCCGAGTACTTCTTCCATGAGTCCGACATCGTCGACGGCACGCGGTTCGCCGGACTCGCCGAGGGCACCTACGTGGACTTCCAGGTCAAGGCGGATTCGCCGGGCGGCAAGGCCCCGCCCGCGCGCAACGTCCGCCGCCGGGTGGCGGTGTGAAGGAACTCGTCGAAGTCCGCGAGGCGATCGAAGTGCTGTCGCGCACGCCCGCGCTGCTCGACCTGTGGCTGGTCGGGCTGCCGGAGCAGTGGCTCACTCCCGATGAGGGGCCGGGGACGTACAACCCGGTCGATGTCGTCGCACACCTGCTGCACTGCGAGGAGACCGACTGGTTCCCGCGCCTTGAACGCATGCTCGAACACGGCGAGACCGTGCCGTTCACGCCGTTCGAGCGCGACGCGTTCCGCGATCGCTTCAAGGATTGGCCACTCGAGCAGCTGCTGCCGCGGTTCTCGGCGGCACGGCGCGAGAACCTCGACAAGCTGGCCGAATTGCGGCTGCGTCCGGTGGACCTGAACCGCACCGGCATGCACCCCGCGCTCGGCCGCGTCACGGTGCGGCAGTTGCTCGCCAGTTGGGTGGCGCACGACCTCACGCACATCGCGCAGATCGCGCGCGTCATGGCCAAGCGCTACAGCGAGACCGTGGGACCGTGGCGGCAGAACCTGCGGGTCCTGGACGACCGCAAGGGCTAGCGGGCTGTGGCCCCGCGAGCGCCGGCAAGCGAGTGCACGCCATGAACGATCCGCACAGGTCCGACGGCGGCGACCGCCGCGAGCCGCGCGACGACCGGGAACCACCGGCGGAGCCAGCGCCAGACCGCGTCGTCGGACGCGAGCCGCCGCCCGCCGCCCCGGGCGCCGCCGGCGAGCCCGCGCACTTCGCCGAGCCCACGTCCGAGGAGTTCGCGGTCTGGGATCCCGGCTACGTGCCGCCCGATCCCGACGAGCCGCCCCCAGTCGAACTGTGGCGCGCGGTCGGCGGGGTGACGCCATGGGGCACCATGCTGGTACTGTTCCCGTGCGCCGCGATGTTCCTGCTGCTGGCGTGGCGTCACGCACTCGGCGGAGACGACAGCCTGTATGTGTGGGGAGCGAACGCCACGCACCTGGACGCCGCCGGGACTTCATGGCGGCTGCTGGCCTCGACGTTCCTGCACTCGGGCACCGCGCACCTGTTCTTCAACGCCACCACACTGCTGATCTTCGGTCCGGCGGTGGAACGGCTGTTCACGCGTCACGCGTTCTGGATCGTGTACGCCGTGGGTGGTGCGCTGGCCTCGCTCGCGAGCCTGGGGTGGCGCGACCTGCGCAGCGCTGGCGCCAGCTACAGCGTCGGCGCCTCGGGGGCCATCTTCGCGCTCGCGGGCGCGCTGCTGGTGGCGGCATTCCGGTTGCGCAAGCGCCTGGCGGTCGGTCGCGCGCGATCGCTGGGTGCGGCCATCCTGTACCTGGCGGGCACCGGTTTCGCCGCCGGCTTCGCGCAGCACGGCACGGACAACGCCGCGCATGCCGGCGGCATGGTGAGCGGGGCGCTGATCGGAGCGGTGCTGAGCCTGCATCCGCGGCTCGGCGGTCGCGGGGCGGGGGGGGCCACGCGCATCGCGGCCATCGTGTGCGGGCTCGCGCTGGCAGCGTCACTGGCGGTGGCGGTGCGCTTCGGGCTGCGGATGCCGTGACCACGGTACTGCGAGTGACTCCACGAACGCACCCGGCCGCGCGTGTCCACGCATCCTGCGTGCTTCGACGGCGCGAGTGGGGCGCCCGTTGACGAGTCCCGCCGCTCACCGCACAAACGTGGCCACGCCCGCTCCCGGCGCGGTCGGGAAGCATGCTCAATTCGCGCCCCGCTCGTGCCGATGACCCCTGAAGGGTCATCGTGGCCCGAGGGCGCGCCGTCCCGTTCGTGGTGTGCGGCCGCAACCGCCCCCCACGCAGGTGGAGCCGGCCTGGCCGCCAAGGAGTGCGCATGAAGCGTCAGCGGAGGAACCGCCGTGAACGTCGTCCGATCGCATCCGCATCCCGCGGGAGCCGCGCGGCTGGTACCGAGTCCCTCGGAGCTCAAGCCCGAATGGAAGACCGCGTGGCCGTGGCTGTTCTGGGCGCTCTGGGGCGTCTGGCTCGCCGTCTCGGATCTGCATAACGACGACATCCAGCCGGCGGTGCTGCGCCTGTTGCTCGGCGCGGCGGTCCTGGGCTACGCGCGACCGAAGCGCTGGTGGCTGTGGTCGCTGGCGCTGGCGGCGTGGGTGCCGGCCGAACCGTGGGTCGCCTGGGTGCTGCGGCTGACTCCCGAGACGGATTACAACTCCGGCGTCTGGCTGCTGCCGGCGCTGCCTGCGCTGGCGGGCGGCCTGTTCGGCCGCAGCATCGCGCGTGGCGTGCTGACGCGCGGCGACGCCAAGTAGCCTCCCGAATACACCCCCGCCCGCGCACCGTGGAGCGCGCGCGGGCGGGGGGTGTGTTCGCAGTGACGCTCAGCGCGACTTGGCGCGCGTCGTCGCACCGGTGGCGGCAGCAGCCGACAGCAGCGAGACGCGCCCCGAGCCCGTGTCGACATGCAGCCGACCCGTGCCGCCACCCACCGAGCCGCGCAGCATGCCGTGGTCCTTCTCTTCGACCGTCACCGGCAGTTCGGAGCTGATGCCGCCTGAACCGGTCTCGAGGTGCAGCCGCGCGCTGAAGTCCGCCGGCACGCTCACCCGCACGCTGCCCGAACCGGTGTCGATGTCGAGATCCGGCGAGCGCGTCAGCATCGCCAGCTCGACCGAGCCCGAGCCGGTGTCGATCTTGGCACGCTTGGCATCGATGAGCGCCAGTTCGACCGAGCCTGAACCGGTGTCGACCAGCAGGTCGTCCGTGGTGATGTGGTCGCCGGCCACGCCACCCGAACCGGTGTCGATGCGCACGCTCGGGCCCTGCACGCCGCTGGCGCGGACGCTGCCCGAGCCGGTGTCGATGTCGAGCTTGCCTTCGAAGCCGGCCACCTGCACGCCGCCCGAGCCGATGTCGATGGTGAGCTCGCCGCGGCACTTACTCACCTGCACCCCACCCGAGCCGCCATCGAACAGCAGCCGGCCGTCGACGTTCTCGACCTGGCCTGCGCCCACGAGCGAATACACCGAGACCTTGTGCCCGCGCGGGACGCGCACCACGAGGTCGGCCCATGCCTCCGTGCCGGAGCCGCTGCCCTTCACGGTGATGCGCTTGCCGAACATCTGGCTCATCCCGGCGGTCTTGCCCCAGGTGCCGTCGCCCTTGATGCTCGTGCTGCTGTTGGACCAGCGGCCCATGGCCGGATAGACGATGCGGTGGTCGGGGTACAGCACACGCAGCGTCGGCCGGCCCGAGAGTGCCTGGTCGCTGACGCTGAGCTTGCCCGCATCGCGGCCGGCGAGCGTGACCTCGACCTCGACGGCATTGCCGCTCGCCGGCTCGATGCGGATGGCGCCGGCCGGATTCCAGATCGAGGTGTCGTCGCCGGTGAGCGCGTAGGTGCGGGCGTCCGCGGGCGCTGCGGGGGGCAGCACTGCCAGGGCGGCAAGTACGACGATGTGGCGGAGGTTCATGGGTCACCTGTCGGGTGAGATGGCGGATAGGCAAGCTTGAGGATCGGATGCGATGGCGGATCGGGTGAGACGGACGGGGAGCGCCCGTTCCGGCGGGCGTCATACTCGTGTAGACGGGGGAACCGCACTTCAGGTTGCACGCCGTGCCCCCGACGCGCCCTGGCGGGGACCCAGCGCGTCACGCCCGTGACAAGCCGCCGCGCTGGTGCGACCCCGCTCCGCGCATGGAGTTAGGCGCTCGCGCGAAGTGCCCCGCCGTTCCAACCTTTACACACGGACCGCGGTCCAATCTCTCGAAATGTCCGCCACCCTGACTTGGCATCCGAACTTGACCCTGGAACGCCCCGCCCTGTCCCAGAGCCTCGAGACCAGTGATGCGGTGCTGGCCGCGCGCGGTGATGCGCAGGCCTTCCGCCGCCTCTACGAGGAAAACGTGGGCCGTGTGCACGCGCTGGCGTGCCGCATGGTGGGTTACGAGCATGCCCCGGAGTTGACCCAGGACGTATTCGTGCGGGCGTGGCAGAAACTGCACACGTTCCGCGGCGAGGCGCGCTTCTCGACCTGGCTGCACCGCCTGGCCGTCAACCTCATTCTCAGCCGCCGCACGACCTTGAGCACCGAACGGGCGCGCTTCATCGCCGATGATGACGTCCTCGACCGCTTGGAGACGCGCCCCGCAGGGCGCGAACATGCGATCGACTTCGATGGCGCCATCGCCCGGCTGCCCGGCGGGGCGCGCATGATCTTCGTCCTGCACGACATCGAAGGCTATCGCCACGAGGAGATCGCGACGATGCTCGGTGTGACCACCGGAACCACCAAGGCCCAGTTGCACCGCGCGCGCATGCTGCTGCGCGGCCACCTGAACGCCTGAACGGAGCACTGTATGGAAGCCCATCGCGACCGCTTCACCGAACGGCTCTCGGATTATCTCGATCACGACCTCGCGCGCAGCGAGTTCGATGCGGTCGAGCTTCACCTCGAGTCGTGCGCGGACTGCCGCAGCACGCTCGCGGAGCTCGCCGCCCTGAAGACGCGCGCGGCCTCGCTCGTGGACCCGCCGGCGCCGACCGATCTCTGGGCGGGGATCGCGTCACGAATCGGCACGGCGGGTTCCTCGAGCGCGGCTCCCGCGCGCCACGCGGTCGTGGTCGAACTGCCGCGCCGGTCGCGCACGTGGTGGCTGACGCCGAACTGGATCGCCGCGGCCGCGGTGTTCGCAGTGGTGGCGGCCGCAGGCTGGTGGGCGGCGCGCGCGCAGTTCTCGCCGGCGGTGCGTCCGGGCACGGTCGCCACCGCCGAAGCAGGTGGCCGCGGCAGCGACGCAACTTCGGCCAGCTTCGATGCCTCGCAGATCGAGAGCGAGATCGGCCAGCTCCAGCACGCGCTCGACCGCGGTCGCGGCAAGCTCGATCCCAAGACCGTGCAGGTGCTCGAGGACAACCTGCGCGTCATCCGCAAGGCCACGCAGGACGCGCGCGCGGCGCTCGAAGCCGATCCCGCGAACGTCGACCTCCAGGACTACCTCGCGGGTTCCGTCCAGAAGAAGCTCGATATGGTCCGCCGTGCCGCGGCGATGGCTGGAGTCTGAGTGATGCGCACTCCCATTGACGCTGCGCTTGATGCTGCGCTCGAGGCCATGAAGCGCCATCTGCTCCTGCTGACGCTCGCCGTGCTGGCCGCGGCGCCGGCATGGGCAGGGGGCGGCGACGGGAACCGCGCGCGTGAGGGGGCGCGTGCGGCGCGCGACATGGCGCGCGCTCTGGAACGCCAGGTGCTGGTGCTGCGTTGCGAGCAGGCACGAGCCGCGGGCGAACTGCCGCCGGGCACGGTCCTGAGCCGGAGTTCGCTGATGTTCCTGGATGGCCCCGAGGTCTCGCTCGAGGCGCTCGAGTGGGCCGAAGCCGCCGGGGCGCGGGCGGTTCGCCGGCCGACGTCCACCGACACGGTGGTGCGCGTCGGTCCGGGCGTGACGCTCATGTTGTCCAACCTGTCGGGCGACATCGAAGTGATGCCGTGGAACCGCAACGAAGTGCGTATCGAGGCCCGGCACGACCGCTCCGACCGGATCGTCACCGAACTGCAGGACGGCGTGCTCAAACTGGGCGTCAGCTCGCGCGAGCCGTCGCCGTCCGTGGTCGAGTGGCGGCTCACGGTTCCGGTGTGGTTGCCGCTCGAGTTGTCGGGCATCGAGAGCGAGATCTCCGTGACCGGCATGCGGTCCTCGGTGCGCGCCCAGACCATGCGCGGCGACGTGCTCATCACCTCGTGCCAGGGCCCGCTGCAGGTCAACTCGGTCGAGGGTGAGGTGCACGTCTCCGATGTCAGCGGCAACGTGAATGCCGGCTCGGTCAACAACGTCGTGCGCATCGTGCGTGTCATCGGGCCGGTCGAGGCCCAGACGATCAATGGCGACATCCAGCTCGAGAAGCTGGCGTCCCCGAGCGTTGACGCCAGTACGGTCAATGGCCGCGTCTACTTTGCCTCGCCGTTCCAGCAGCGCGGTCGCTACGCATTCGCCTCGCACAGCGGGCAGGTCTACATCGGCGTGCCGGTTGACCAGCACGTCAACGTCACGATGTCGTCGTTCAACGGCCAGGTCGAATCGAGCCTGCCCATGCCGGCGCCAAGGCCCAGGGTCAAGGGACGTGCCGTGCGCTTCATGCTCGGGGATCTGGCCGAGCTGCGGGGCGTTCCGGGCACACCGCAGGCACCGCGTGCGCCGCGGGCACCGCGCTTCGGCCGTGGTCCAAGTGCCTCCGAAGCGCCAGGCGTGCCGGAACTCGAGCTCGAATCGTTCGGCGGGCTGATCCAGCTCGCCTCACAGGAAGAGGTCCTGCGCGCGATCGATCGCCAGCGGGCGGTGCTCGACAGCGCTCGCGCCACGCTGCTGCGTGCCCGGCGCGACGAGACGCGTGCGCACCGCGGGGTGCGCACGGCCCCGGCGCCCGCACGGGCTCCGGAAGCCCCGACCGGGCCGACCCCGCACTGACGTTCCGGCGGGAAGTCCGCACGCGGCGCCGCGAGTGTCCGGTTCTGGGACGCGCGGTCCCACGGGCGAACAGGCCGGGCGCTCACACGCCGCGGGTGTGACGAGCCAAGGTGTTGTCGTGGTGGCCATTGCCGGCCGCGCCACGCTGGCCCGCTTCTTCCTTTACAGCACGGTGGTCTTCCGACCAGCACGGGACCCGCTCGCGACCGGCAGTTCGCGAGCAGGCTCGTGCTTCCCCGAACCACCAGGCTCGCCCGTCATGGATATTCCTCGCCAGAAACCCAAGTCCCGGCGCACTCCGATCCTGATCGCCATCGGTGTCCTGGTGGTGGCGGGCACGGTCGGGTTGTCGCGGCTGCGGCCCGCCGCGCCCAACGTCGAGCGCGGGACGCTTTGGATCGACACGGTCAAGCGTGGCGAGATGCTCCGTCAGGTGCGCGGCAACGGCACGCTGGTGCCCGAGGACCTGCGCGTGGTCTCGGCCCTCACGGCCGGCCGCATCGATCGCGTCATCGTACGCCCGGGTGCCAAGGTGGAGATCGGCACGGTTCTGCTCGAGATGAGCAACCCGGACGTCCAGTTGCAGGCGCTCGATGCCGAGCGCCAGGTCAAGCTGGCCGAGGCCGATCTGGCCGCACTGCGCTCGTCGCTCGAGTCCCAGCGGCTCGCCGCATTCTCGGCCGTGGCGACGTCCAAGCGCGCGGCCAACGAGGCCGAGCGCTCGCTCAAGGTCGCCGAGCGCCTCGCGAGCGAAGGTCTCACATCGAGCATGGACATCGATCGGGCCCGCGACAATCTCGATGCGGCGCGCGACCAGTACGACAGCGAGCAGCAGCGGCTGGTGCTCATGACGGAGTCGCTGCGCGCGCAGTTGTCGCTGCGCCAGTCCGAAGTCGAACGGCTGCGCGCCATCTCGCGCTTCCAGGGCGACCGGGTCGCGTCGATGACCGTGCGCGCGGGGCAGAAGGGCGTGCTGCAGTCGCTGTCATTGCAGCCGGGCCAGTGGGTCAATCCGGGGCAGGAACTGGCGCGCGTCGCCGGTCAGGACCACCTGAAGGCCGTCGTGCACATCCCCGAGACGCAGGCGCGCGACCTGGCACTGGGGCTCGCCGCCGAGGTCGATACGCGCAACGGCATCGTCAAGGGCCACGTCTCGCGCGTCGACCCGGGGGCGCAGAACGGCACGGTCTCGGTGGACATCGCGCTGGACGGCGCGTTGCCGCGTGGCGCGCGGCCCGATCTGTCGGTGGATGCCACCATCGAGATCGAGCGGCTCGCGGACGTCATCTACGTCGGCCGTCCGGCGGACGGTTCGAGCGAGACCACCGTCGGCCTGTTCGTGCTCGAAGCCGACGGCCGCCACGCCCGCCGCATCCCAGTCGAACTCGGACGCGGCTCGGCCAACTCGATCGAAGTGCGCAACGGGCTGAAACCCGGAGACCAGGTCATCTTGTCCGAGATGACGCGCTGGGACTCCGTCGATCGCGTGAAGCTCAATTAGTCGACCCCGACTGCCCCAAGGAGGAAGCATGACCGTGACGACGAATGACAGCGTGGCCCCGAAGGGCGCGAGTCAGGACGAGGCTGGACGCGCCCTGCTGCGGCTGGACGACGTGAAGAAGGTGTTCTACACGGACGAAGTCGAGACGCATGCGCTCTCGGGTGTGCATATGGAGATCAAGCGCGGTGAGTACGTCTCGATCTCGGGCCCCTCGGGCTGCGGCAAGTCGACGCTGTTGTCGATCCTCGGGCTGCTCGACACGCCCACCGACGGCC
Source organism: bacterium (assembly GCA_031360075.1). Classification (GTDB taxonomy): domain Bacteria; phylum Eisenbacteria; class RBG-16-71-46; order RBG-16-71-46; family RBG-16-71-46; genus JAIOPA01. The sequence goes on from JANMAX010000221.1 coordinate 14,868, forward strand.
AGTACTGGCTCGATGGCAAGCCGGTGCAGAGCCTGGGCTTCACCGAACGCGCGCGCATCCGCAACCGCGAGATCGGCTTCATCTTCCAGAGCTTCAACCTGATCGGCGACCTGTCGGTGTTCGAGAACGTCGAGCTGCCGCTCACCTACCGCGGCATGCCGGCCGCCGAGCGCAAGCGCCGCGTCGGCGAGGCGCTCGAGCGCGTCAGCATGGCGCACCGCTCGAAGCACCTGCCGAGCCAGCTGTCAGGCGGCCAGCAGCAGCGCGTCGCGGTGGCGCGTGCGCTCGCCGGCGACCCTCTGATCCTGCTCGCCGACGAGCCCACGGGCAACCTGGACTCGACGAACGGTGAAGCCGTGATGGACCTGCTGCGCGACCTGCACCAGCAGGGCAGCACCATCTGCATGGTGACGCACGACAACCGCTTCTCGCGCTATGCACAGCGCAACATCCACCTGTTCGACGGCCGTGTGGTCGACGACCAGCGCGGCCACTGAGATTCGCATGGACAGCATGCTGCAGGAACTGCGCTGCGCGCTCGCGGCTGTATGGCTCATCGGCAAACGCCGGAGCTTCGGACCCGGCGACCCGCCCACGTTCGTGGGCGTCATCCCGATCCTCGCACTGAGTTCCGCGGCGGCCGCCTGGCTGCCCACGGCGCGGTGCGAGTGGACCCCGTCGTGGCGCTGCGCCATGAGTAACCGGAGGGCGTGATGGACATCCTGCTCCAGGACTTGCGGTACGCGTTCCGCTCGCTGGGCCGCACCCCTGGCTTCACGGCCGTGGTGGTGGCCGTGCTGGCGCTCGGCATCGGCGTCAACACGATGATCTTCAGCATGGTCTACGGGACGCTGTTGCGGCCGTGGCCGTTGCCGCGCTTCGAGCGCGTCATGACGGTGCTCGAGGCGAACCAGGAGCAGGACGAGAAGGGCGCCTCGGTGTCGTGGCTCAACTACCAGGACCTGCGCGACCACACGAAGTCGTTCTCGGCGGTGGGTGGTTTTTGGGACGGACAGGGCCAGGTGACCATCGGCAGCGAGCCCGAGCAGATGCAATACGCGAACATTTCCGCGGGGTTGTTGCCGGCGATCGGCATCCAGCCCCAGATCGGACGCACGTTCACGAGCGAGGAAGAAGTCTACGGACAGAACTGGGCGAACGTGCTCATCAGCGATGCGGTCTGGAAGCGGCGCTTCGGTGGCACGCCGGATGTGCTCGGCAAGACACTGCGGCTGAACGGCCGTGTGCGCACCATCGTCGGCGTGCTGCCAGCCGGTGTCCGCTGGCCCGAGATCGCCGACTTCTGGATCCCGACCGCGATGTCGGCCGAGGACATGGCCCGCCGCGCGGACCACAACATGCAGATCGTGGCCCGGCTCAAGGACGGCGTGACGCCGCAACAGGCGAACGCTGAAGTCGCGGCCCTGTACATGCGGATCCGCCAGCAGAACCCAGCAGACATGAAGGGCTGGACCGGGCGCGTCATCCCCTATACCGAGCAGTCGCGCCGCGGCATCGTCCCGATGATGATCATCATGTCGATCGCGGTCGGGCTCGTGCTGCTGATCGCCTGCGCCAACGTCGCCAACCTGATGCTGGCCCGTGCGGCCGCGCGTAAACGCGAGATGAGCGTCCGGCTGGCACTGGGCGCGTCGCGCGGCCGCGTGGTGCGCCAGCTGCTCACCGAAAGCGTGCTGTTGTCGCTGGTCGGGGCCGGCATCGGCGCCGTGCTCGCCACGGTCGGCAACCGGCTATGGATGAGCATCGTCCCGCAGGAACTGCCGTTCTGGCTCAAGTTCCAGATCGACCTGCCGGTGCTGCTGTTCACCACCGCGCTCGCGACCGCATCGGCGGTCGTCTTCGGCTTGCTGCCCGCCATGCAGGCGTCCGACACGCGACTGTCCGAGGCGATCCGCGAGGGCAGTGCGCAGAGCGGCATGGGCCGGGATCGCGGCCGGGCACGCAGCGCGCTCGTGGTGGCCGAGGTGGCGTTGTCATTGGCGCTGCTGGTGGCCTCCGGGCTCATGGTGCGCAGCTTGTTCGCGATGCTGGGCAGTGAGCGGCTCGTCCAGTCGGACGGCGTTTACACCGCGCGCTTCCTGTTGCCGATCGCGACCTGGCCGAGTGATTCCGCGCGGCGTGAGTTCTGCGACCGCGTCGTGCCGCTGGCGCGCCAGCTGCCGGGAGTGCAGTCCGCCTCGATCGTCAGCTTGCTGCCGCTCAACCGCAACAGCAGCCGCCGCCAGCTCTACACCGAGCATGGCGCGCGCAACGACAAGGCGCGCGGCCTGCACAGCAACTTCACCGAGTGCTACCCGGACTACTTCAAGACGCTCGGCATCCGGTTGGAGCGAGGCCGCGATTTCACCGAAGCCGACGGCCCCGGGGCTCCTGCCGTGGCCGTCGTGAACGAATCGCTCGCCCGAGCATTGTGGCCCAAGCAGGACGCCATCGGCCAGCGTTTCGACTCGGTCGACGACGGGCGGAAGCTCGGCTGGCGCACGGTGGTCGGCGTCGTCGCGGACGTTCCGCAGAACCTCGAGGACAACGACCGCGTCATGGCGGCCGTGTTCGTGCCGCATCGTCAAGAGCCCGACCAGGTCATGACCTGGGTCGTCAGGGTGAGTGGCGATCCCGCCGCGTTCGCGGGCGTCATGCGCCGGTTCATGAGCACGCAGACCGCCGATGTGCCGCTCTCCGAGGTGCGCTCGATGCACGACGCCGTGCAGTTCTCGGTCTGGTCCCACCGGTTGTTCGGTTCACTCATGGCCGTGTTCGCGGTGCTGGCGCTCGTCATCGCCGCGGTCGGACTGTACGGTGTCATGGCGTACTCGGTCGCACAGCGCACACAGGAGATCGGCATCCGCATGGCGCTGGGCGCGCAATCGCGCGACGTCGTGAACCTGGTCGTGGGCCAGGCACTGCGGCTCATGCTGTTCGGCGCCGGTATCGGCTTTGCGGCCGCGTATGGCCTGACGCGGCTGCTCGCGAATCAGCTGTTCGGCATCTCGGCCATGGACCCGCCGACCTGGATCGGCGTCGTGCTCATCCTGACGTTCTCGTCGGTGCTCGCCGCCTGGGTGCCGGCCTACCGTGCGACGCGCGTCGACCCGATGCGCGCGCTGCGCTGCGACTGATCGTCATGCAGGCCTGCCCGTCACCCCGCTTCCCCGTATTCACTCGATGAAGCACATCCTGAGCTGCCTGCCGTTGCTGTGCATGATGACCGCGCCCTTTGCTGGCGCGGTTCCCGCCGTGCCTGCTGCGGTTCCCGGCGAAGACCTGCGCGTGCTGCTCGAGCGCGGGTACTACCGGCGTGCAGCGGCGCTGTGCGAGCAGCGGCTGACGGTCGATCGCGCTGACGCGGAAGCCGGCTCCGTGCTGTCGCGGGTGCGCGGCGAACAAGGTCGCTATGACGAGGCCATCCAACTGGCCGAGGCCGCCGCGGCCGCCGCCCCGCGAAATGCGGATGTCCAGTACAGCCTGTCCGAGGCCTATGGCCGCAAGGCCGGCGCCGTCGGCGTGTTCAAGGCCGCGGGCCTTGCCGGCAAGATGCGCAAGGCCGCCGATGCCGCGCTCGCGATCGATCCGCGGCATCTCGATGCCCTGGAGATCGTGGTCCGCTTCCACATGCTGGCGCCCGGGTTCATGGGCGGCGACAGGAAGCAGGCCGCCGAGTTCGTCGAGCGGCTGACGCAGGTCGATGCGGCACGCGGCTGGCTGCAGAAGGGCCAGAACGCCCTGCGCGTCAAGGACACGACGCTGGCCGCCCAGTGCTACGCGCACGCCGCCGAAGTCACGCCACCTTCCGGAGAGGCACTCGTGAGGTATTCCTCCTGGCTCGCTCCGCGCTGGCGGGACCCGGCACGTTCGGAGCAGTTCGCGTTGCAAGCCGCGGCGCTGGAGCCATGGCGCGCTGGGGCGTGGCAGGTGCTGGCATCGTTGTACGCCCACGATGAGCGCTGGACGGACCTCGACGATGTGCTCCGGCGATCCGAAGCCGCGGAGCCCTCGCATCTGGCCGCGTGGTACCAAGCCGGACGTCAGCTGGTGGTGAGCAGGAAAGACCCCGCTCGCGCCGAGCGTTGTCTGCGGCACTACCTGACGCGCGAACCCGAGATCGGCTCGCCGTCGTGGGCCGCAGCGCACTGGCGCCTGGGACAGGCGCTCGAACAGCAGGGCAGGAGGACCGAGGCCATCGCCGAACTCGAGTCCGCCGTGAAGCTCGACCCCAAGCTCGATGACGCCAGGAAGGACCTGAAACGCCTGCGCGGTTGAAGCACGCGGGCACCAAGGTCATCCAGGTCACGCACGCCGAGGACAACGCCCGCTTCGGCAGCCGTATCGTGCGCCGGCGGGAGGGCTGGATCGACTCCGACGACCCGGCGCGGGTCCGAGCCTGGAGCGCGCGGGGCCGGCTGCCGAGGATCCCGCGAGCCCATCTGGCATTCCCATGACCATGGCTGGGCGCCGCTCTGGTAACCTTGTCGGGCATTGCGTGCCGCGGCCGCCGTGGCCGGCCAAGCCCTTCCGGAGACCTCATGTCCGACCGCGATCCGAGCCCGAGACGACTGCGCGCGCTGCTGCTCGGCGGCGTGGCGATGGGATTCGTGACGGTCGCGGCGCTGCTGATCGCGCCGCTGTGCCAGACCGCCCGGGCTGCGTCGCTGCCTCCGGTTCCGAGTTCCAGTTCGCGCTTCACCTGAGAGCCGATCCGGCTCCCGTCGGGACCCGTCACGGATTCCGAGTTCGCGTTGTTCCACATGCAGCGAGCGCTCTACGACCCGGTCGACCCCCGGCTGCTGGGGTCGCTGTCGGGAGAGCTGCAGTTCCGCGTCAACGGCGAGGTGTATCGCTTCGGCGCCGAGCGCACGCTCGACAAGTTCCGCTCCGAGCCCGAGCTGTGGTGCGGCCTGCTGCGCGACCCGGTGAACGGCGAGCGCTTCCTGCCCTCGACCCGCTCGCCGCGGCTGTATTTCGTCGGCGGGCCGTATTACTTCATGGGCGATTCGACGCGCGACGTCTTCCTTGCGGACCCCGGGAAGTTCGAAGTCAAGCGGGCGCTCTAGCCCGGACCCGGCCTCCCGAGCGGGTTTCATGGCCCGTCGCACCGCTTTCCGCCGCCACGGGCGAGCCCCGGTCGGAGGTCGCACTCCGCGCCGGCATGCTAGTCTGCCCCGGATGACCCCGACGTCCCGCTACGTGCATGGTACGCACCCCGAGGAGCAGCGCCGCCTCGCGGACCTCAACGCGCTCATCAACCGTGCCTCGCTCGCCGCACTGTCCCCACAACCGGGCGAGAGTGCGCTCGATGTGGGCAGCGGGCTCGGCCAGTTCGCACGGGCCATGGCGCGTGCAACCGGCGTGCGAGTGGTGGCGGTCGAACGCTCGTCCGAGCAGTTGGCCCGCGCCCAAGCACTCGCGACCGAGGCAGGCGAGGGTTCACTCGTGGACTTTCGCGCCGGCGACGCGCTGACACTGCCGCTCGCCGATGGCGAGTGGGGCAGTTTCGCGATCGCGCATGCGCGCTTCCTGCTCGAGCACGTGCCGGCGCCGCAGGAGGTCGTGAACGTCATGGCGCGCGCGGTACGCCCGGGCGGGCGCGTCGTACTCGAGGACGACGATCACGAAGCGCTGCGGCTGTGGCCCGAACCGCCGGGCGTCGATACGGTGTGGCGCGCCTACATGCGCACGTATGACCGGCTCGGCAACGATCCGCACGTCGGGCGGCGGCTGGTGGAGTTGCTGGCGGGCGCCGGGCTCGAGCCGCGCCGCATCGAGTTGCTGCCGTTCGGCGCCTGTTCGGGTGATCCGGCATTCCCCGCCTACGTCGCCAACCTGGGCGCGATCTTCGCCGGGGCGCGCGATGCCATCCTGGCGACCGGCGGCGTCAGTGCCGCCGCGTTCGATGCGGCGCAGGACGCGCTGCGCGCATTCGGTGAGCGTGGCGATGCGGCGTTCTGGTACACGATCAGCTGGGCCGAGGGGGTCCGGCCATGACGCCGGCAGGCGAACACCCGCCACGCGTGCTGGTGGCCGACGATGATCCCGACGTGCTGGCGGCGCTCAGGATGCTGTTGAGAGCCGATGCCATCGAAGTCGAGACCGCGACCTCGCCGGCGCTGGCGCTGGCCGCGCTCGAGCGCCGCGATTTCGACGCCGCCCTGCTCGACCTGAACTACGCCCGCGATACCACGAGCGGCAAGGAAGGCCTGGAACTGGTGGAGCAGTTGCGCGCCCTCGACCCGACGCTGCCGGTGGTGGTGATGACCGCATGGGGCAGCGTCGAGGGCGCGGTCGCGGCCGTGCGCCGCGGCGCGCGCGACTACGTGCAGAAGCCGTGGGACAACGCCCGGTTGCTGCAGACACTGCGCACGCAGATCGAACTCGGCCGCTCGTTGCGTGTCGGTCAGCGTCTGGAGCATGAGAACCGCCTGCTGCGCCGCGACGGCATGCCCGACATGATCGCCGATGCCCCGGCCATGCGTCCGGTGCTCGACCTGCTGGCGCGCGTCGGCCCCAGTGATGCCAACGTCCTGGTCACCGGCGAGCACGGCACCGGCAAGGAACTGGTCGCGCGCATGCTGCACGCCAGTTCGCCGCGCGCGACACGTGCGCTCGTCACGGTCAACGTCGGCGGGCTCGCCGAGGGCGTGTTCGAGAGCGAGTTGTTCGGGCACGTGAAGGGGGCGTACACGGGGGCCAACGCCGACCGTGTCGGACGGTTCGAACTGGCGGACGGCGGCACGCTGTTCCTGGACGAGATCGCGAACGTACCGTTGGCGCAACAAGCCCGGCTGCTTCGCGTGCTGCAGACCGGTGAGTTCGAGCGCGTCGGCAGCTCGCGCACGCGCCGGGTCAGTGTGCGGCTGGTCTCGGCGACCAACGCCGATCTGCATGCAGAAGCGGCCGCTGGCCGCTTCCGCGAAGACCTGCTGTTCCGCATCAACACGGTCGAAGTCCGGCTGCCGGCGCTGCGCGAGCGGCGCGAGGACCTCCCGGCGCTGGCGTCGCACTTTCTGCGCCGGCACGCCCAGCGCTACCGGAAGCCGGTCGAGTCGCTCGATGCCGAAGCGCTGCGTGCGCTGCTGGCGCACCCCTGGCCCGGCAACGTGCGCGAGCTGGATCACGTGCTCGAACGCGCCGTGCTCATGGCACGCGGGGCCGTGCTCGAGGCCGGCGATCTCGGCTTGCGCGCGCCCTCGAGCGGTGCGCCGGCGCTGGAGCAGATGACGCTCGACGAGGTCGAGCGTGTGCTCATCCAGAAGGCGCTGGCGCGGCATGGCGGCAATATCAGCGATGCGGCCAGGACGCTCGGGCTGTCGCGCAGCGCGCTCTACCGCCGGCTCGAGCGCCACGGACTATAGAAGTTGCCCGCCCGCAGGAGGCGCGGTCCGCGCTGGGAATCCCAGCTCCTGCTGCTGACGCTGGCCGCGGGCGCGCCCTCGCTGGCCGTCGCCGTCGCGTTGCTGTGGCGCGCGCCGTTCGACCCGAGCGTGAAGCTGCTGCTGGTCACGGTGCTGGCGCTGGCCTGTCTGATGTGTGCGGCGCTCGTGGCCGAGCGCGCCGTGCGCCCGATGCAGACGCTCGCCAACATGATGGCCGCGATCCGCGAAGGGGACACGTCGATCCGGGCGCGCGGCGCCGATCCCGAGGGCGCACTCGGTCTGGCGTTGTGGGAGATCAACGCGCTGACCGACTCGGTGCGCCGCCAGCGCTTTGGTGCCATCGCCGCCACCGCGCTGCTGCAGCGCGTCATGGATTCGGTCGATGTGGCGATGTTCGGCTTCGACCATGACCACCGGCTCCGGCTGGTGAACGGCGAGGGCGAGCGCCTGCTCGGCCGGCCCGCCGAACGCGCGCTCGGACTCGAGGCCGCATGGCTCGGGCTGGCGCCCGTGCTCGAGGGGGACACGCCGCGCCTGGTCGAACTCAAGCTGGCGGGGGTGTCGGGACGATGGGAGCTCCGTCGCGGCGGCTACGTCATGGAGGGCCGGGCTCACGAACTCGTGCTGCTCACGGACCTGTCGCGCACGTTGCGCGAGGAAGAGCGCCAGGCGTGGCTGAGGCTGATCCGGGTGCTGTCACACGAGATCAACAACTCGCTGGCGCCGATCCAGAGCATCGCGGGCAGCCTGCGCACGCTGCTCGAGCGTTCGCCGGCCGCGGCGGTGCCCGCCGCCGACCTGAGCGAGGGGCTCGGCATCATCGAGACCCGTGCCCAGGCGCTCGCGCGTTTCATGCATGCCTACGCACGGCTCGCGCGCCTGCCCAAGCCCGTGCTCGCTCCGGTCGACGCCACCGGCTGGGTGCGGCGCGTGGCCGCACTCGAAACCCGCCTGCCGGTCGAGGTGGCCGCCGGCCCGGCCGTGACCATCGCTGCCGATGGCGACCAGCTGGAACAGTTGCTCATCAACCTCGTGCGCAACGCGGCGGACGCCGCGCTCGAGACGCGTGGACGGGTATGGGTGGAGTGGGACCTCGAAGCCGAGTGGTTCGAGTTGCGCGTGCACGATGAAGGCCCGGGGCTCGCTGACACCGCCAACCTGTTCGTGCCGTTCTTCACGACGAAGCCGCAGGGCACCGGTATCGGTCTGGCGCTGTCCCGGCAGATCGCCGAAGCGCACGACGGCTCGCTGACGCTGGAGAATCGCGGCGCCGACAGCGCCACCGGCCGGCGGCCGGGCTGCACGGCACGCGTGCGGCTGCCGCACACGCCCGATTGAGCCTGCGCCAACGCGCGCGCTCCTGCTGCCCGGCTGGCACTCGCTCCGCGCCACGCGGCCCCGGGTGCGTACCGATGCGCAGCGTGTGCGTGCCGTCCCCGTTCAGGTGCATGCGGGCGCCGTGAGAGTGTCGCCGGCCGGCACACGCGGTCCGACGCCGGGCGCTGCGTCGCGTGCGTCAACCCGGTGCCGCTGCTATAACTGCCGGGCTGTCCCCGCCCCGTTCGGGACGGGAGCCCTGGGCCCCGGAGCACTGCGCGCACCGACATGGAACGCCTGGAGTCGCACCTCGACCCGCAGAGTGCCGAGTTCCTCGCCAACGCCGCGCACCATCGCGGCCTTGCGGGGGAGCTTCGCCAGCGCCTCGCCACCGTCAAGCTCGGCGGCGGCGTCGAACAAGTGAAGCGCCACACCGCGCGCGGCAAGCTGTTCGTGCGCGACCGCGTCGAGCTGTTGATCGACCGTGGCACGGCATTCCTCGAGCTGTCACCACTCGCTGCCAATGGCCTGTACGGTGACGAGGCGCCGAGTGCAGGGGTCATCACCGGCATCGGCCGCGTGCATGGCCGGCACGTCATGGTGGTCGCCAACGATGCCACCGTGAAGGGCGGCAGCTATCTGCCCATGACCGTCAAGAAGCACTTGCGCGCGCAGGAGATCGCACTCGAGAACCGCCTGCCGTGCGTCTATCTGGTGGACTCCGGCGGGGCGTTCCTGCCGCTGCAGGCCGACGTGTTCCCGGACCGCGAGCACTTCGGTCGCATCTTCTACAATCAGGCGCGCGCCTCTGCGCTCGGCATCCCGCAGGTCGCCGCGGTCATGGGCTCGTGCACCGCGGGCGGCGCGTACGTGCCGGCCATGAGCGACGAAGCCATCATCGTCAAGAATCAGGGCACCATCTTCCTGGCGGGTCCGCCGCTCGTGAAGGCGGCCACCGGGGAGGAGGTCACCGCCGAGGAGTTGGGCGGCGGTGACGTGCACACGCGCATCAGCGGTGTCGCCGATCACCTGGCCGACGACGACGCGCACGCGCTCGAGATGGCGCGCGAGATCGTCTCGCACCTGGGAATCGCTCGCGGGGCGACGCTCGCGCTGCGGGAGCCCGAGCCCCCCGCGTACGACCCGGCCGGGATCCATGGTGTGCTGCCGCGCGACAACCGCACGCCCTACGACGTGCGCGAGATCATCGCGCGGCTGGTGGACGGCTCGCGCTTCCACGAGTTCAAGGCGCGCTACGGCACGACACTCGTGTGCGGGTTCGCGCACTTGCAGGGCATGCCGGTCGCGATCCTCGCCAACCAGGGCATCCTGTTCAGCGAGTCGGCGCTCAAGGGCACGCACTTCATCGAATTGGCCGCCCAGCGCGGCGTGCCGCTGCTGTTCCTGCAGAACATCACCGGCTTCATGGTCGGCCGCGAGTACGAGCACGGCGGCATCGCCAAGGACGGCGCCAAGCTGGTGCACGCCGTGGCGAACGCGCCGGTCCCCAAGCTCACGGTGATCATTGGCGGCAGTTTCGGCGCCGGCAACTACGGCATGTGCGGCCGCGCCTACCAGCCGCGGTTCCTGTACATGTGGCCCAACAGCCGCATCAGCGTCATGGGTGGCGAACAGGCCGCGAGCGTGCTGGCGCAGGTGCGCCAGGATGGCCTGAAAGGCGCGGGCAAGCCGATGAGCGACGACGAAGTGCGCGCGTTCAAGCAGCCGATCCTGGACAAGTACGAAGAGGAAGGCAGCCCGTACTACTCGACCGCGCGGCTCTGGGACGACGGCGTCATCGATCCGGCCTCGACGCGCGACGTGCTGGCCATGTCACTGGCGGCGACGCTCAACGCGCCGATCCCCGAGATGAAGTTCGGCGTGTTCCGCATGTAGGGGTACGGCCGTTGCGCGCCAGCCCCCGGAGCCATGCGGCTCAGGGGGCTGGCGCCTGGCGCGCTAGTCCAGCCGCACCGCGGCCTCGCCGACGCCGACGTGCAGGCGCACACTCGACCGTCCGGTGCCGCCCGACCACATGGCGTGCGATCCGATGAAGCCGCGGCTCGCGGTGCTGGTTCCGCCGCCGCGGATGGCGGCCTCGCCGACGCCGGCCTCGACACTCACGTGACTTGCGCGGGCGCGCGCCATGCGGATGTCGGCATCGCCCACGCCCAGGTCGACGTCGAGGTCGCCTTCGAGGCCCTCGATGGCGAGTTCGCCCACGCCCATCTCGACGCGCAACGCGAGCGCGCGCGGCACATGCAGCTCGCCGATCACCGTGAGGCCCTTGTTGTGCCACTTGGGGTACTTATCGAGTTTCAGGTGCAGCGTACCGCCCTCGTCGTGGCTCTCGAGCACCAGGCGGTTGGCGAGTTCCTCGCAACGCTCGCCGGCGCTGCCGCGGCAGCGCACTTTCAAGTCGAAGCGCACATGCGACTCGTCGCTCGGCAGGATCCGGAGCTCGCCGACCGGGAACTCGATGTGGACGCGATGCTTCGCGGTCACGGGGAAAGTGTGCGGCTCGGTCTCGAGCACCGCGGCGCGCAGCGGTGCGGCCGCGAGCACGAGCAACGCGGTCAGGATGAGCGTGGACTTCATGTCGACCTCCATCGGCCCTGGCGAGCTGGGCCCCATCGGGTGGGCCGCGTGGGAACACGGCGGCCGCGGGGAGCGGGAAGAGCTTCCGTCTGGCGCACGGGGTTCCGCGCCGGCGGGCGTCGCAGTCCCTTACGGCCGGAAGCGCCCGGGAGTTGCGCACGGGCATGGTTCGCCCGCGTGCCGGCGGTGCGTACCCGCGGGCACCAAAACGGCTCTCAATGATTCGGCCTCAGCCGTCGAGGCCGCAGGCACGAAGCGCATGGGCGCCGGGGTGAGCCCGGGGCCGAAGCGCTGGAAGTTGCTTTGTAGAAAAACTTCTGAGCCCCCGTCGCGGAGTGCTGTCGTGATCGAGCTGAAGTCTGACCTGTCTGGCTCGCAGCCGGCTGCCGCCGGTTCGGCCTCGGCGAACGCGTATGACCTGAAATCCTGCGTGCTCAAGTCCCGCCGCGCGTCCAAGCTCTCGGCGGCGGCGCTGCTCACTGTGGTGCGCCCGCTGAGCGATCCCAACGCCGCCTCGTCACCAACCGCGCAAGTCGTTGCGAACATTGCGGCCCAATTGTCACCGGTGACAGTTGTCCCAACGTTCTTGGACGAATCAGCGAAGTCGGCGGAACCACTTTGCGCCGGTGACGAGGCTCATGCGGTGCGTCAGGTCGTCTCGCAGGAGGTCATCGCGGCCGCTGCTAACCGCGGCTTGGAGTCCGTGCCGGAGGAAGTGCTGGCCAACATCGCGGACGCGGTCGCCCTGTCCCGCGTGCCGCGGTGCGTGCGGTTTCCGAGCGCCAGAGCCGAACAGGCGAACGCGGCGAGCGCCGACTCCGAGCGCCAGCGCCGAACATGCGAACGCGGCGAGAGCCGACTCCGAGCGCCAGAGCCGAACAGGCGAACGTGGCGAGCGCCGAAACCCAAGCGTGAGCGCGCGTGAAGCATGAGAAAGCGCAGCGGCCGGCGGACGGTCGGGACACGGCAGCGCACTCGCAGGGCGCTCCGTGAACGTGGGGGTGTCGGCGTTGCAGGACTCTTTCGCGGGCAGCCATGAAAGAGGCCCTGACGGCACGGGTTCGACAACGTGATGCAGGATCGCTGAAAGCCATTTAGGATGCCTCCCATGCCGCGCTGCCCCCAGTGCTCGACCGAAGTGCCCGAAGGCTCGCGATTCTGCCCCGGATGCGGGGCGATCCAGAGTTCGGTCTCGCAGATGCCCACCGCGGTCGCTCCGCCGACACCGGTTTCGTTGCCCGCTGCACCGCCCGGTTCGCAGCCGACCTCTCAACGCTCGCCGGCGCCGCCGGTCACCGGCACGATCGGCCGGCTCGAGTCGTCCGCCAGTTTCGCCACGGCTGCGTTCCAGCCGGGGCAGGTGCTGAGCGGGCGTTACCGCGTCATCGGGCTGCTGGGCCGTGGCGGCATGGGCGATGTGTACCGGGCCGACGACCTCGAGCTGTCGCAATCGGTGTCGCTCAAGTTCCTCGGACGCACGTTCGCGGGCCGGCCGGACATGCTCGAGCGCTTCCGCGGCGAGGTGCGCAACGCCCGGCAGGTGTCACACCCGAACATCTGCCGTGTCTACGACATCGGTGAGGCGGACGGGCAGCACTTCCTGTCGATGGAGTACGTCGACGGCGAGGACTTGGCCACGCTCTTGAAGCGCATCGGACGTCTGCCACGCGCCAAGGCCGAGGAGGTCGCGCGACAACTGTGCGCCGGTATCGCCGCCGCGCACGTCCGTGGCGTCATCCACCGCGTCCTGAATCCCTCGAACGTCATGATCGACGGCGAAGGCCGCGTGCGCATCACCGATTTCGGGCTCGCGGTGCGGACTGATGACGGCAACACGGGTGAGGTCGTGGGTACGCCGGCGTATATGGCGCCCGAGCAGTTCGAGGGCAAGCCGGCCACCGCGCAGACCGACCTGTATGCGCTGGGGCTCATCCTGTACGAGGTCTTCGCGGGCCGGCGTGCGTTGGACGCCGTCACGTGGGACGGCTGGAAGTCGCAGCACTCGCAGGTCGAGCCCAAGTCGCCGGGCGAGGTCGAGCCTGACGTCGAGGAGCCGGTCGCGCGCGCCATCCTGCGCTGTCTCGAGAAGGATCCCGCCAAGCGGCCGCGTTCGGCGCTGCAACTGGCGGCATCGCTGCCGGGCGGCGACCCCATCGCGGCGGCGCTGGCCGCGGGGGAGACGCCGTCGCCACAGATGGTCGCGGCCTCGGGCGGGCTCGGTGCCGGCAGCTCCCGCGCTGGGCTGCTCTTGCTGGCGGGTTTCGGGGTGCTGCTCGTGGGCTTCCTGGCGATCGCTCCGGCCGCGACCGATCTCGGGCTGGCGCCGTTCCGGCGCGGGCACGACGCGCTGCTCGCGCAAGCACGCGACGTGGTGAGCCGGCTCGGCTATTCCGAAGCGGCCCGCGACGAGGCGACGTGGTTCGAGCGTGACTATGACCCGATGGTGTGGCGGGCGCGCCGTGAGCCGTCGACCAAGTGGCGCCGGGACTATGCCCGCCAGGGCACACCGCTCAACTTCTTCTATCGCCGCAGTCCGTCGCCGCTGCGGCCGTCTGCGGACCAGCGGGTCAACGGCGAAGACCCGTCGCCGTTCGCCGAGAGCATGATCTCGGTTCGGCTGGATGCCAAGGGCCGGCTGACTGGCCTCCTCGCCGTGCCATCGCGGATCGACACGCTGCAAGTGACGCCTCGCGAAGGGTTCCGCGCCGACCTTTTCGCGCTCGCGCAGATGGATACGGCACGCTTCCATGAGGTCCCGCCCCGCTGGCGGCCGCTCTTACCCTTCGATGCCCGCCGCGAGTGGGTCGGTGACCGAGCCGAATGGCCGGGGCTTCCGCTGCGGGTGAGTGCGGCGTGGTGGCGAGGGCAACCCGTGTCGTTCGGCGTGCGCGGGCCGTGGGACGAAGCGGCCGAGACCAAGCGCACTCGCAATGGCAATCCGATCTCGGGAATCGCACGAGCGCTCATGATCGCGGCGCTCATCACGCTCGGCATCGTCAGCGGCAGCGCGCGGCTGCGCACCGGGAAGAGCGATTGGCGCGGCGGATTGCGGCTGGTGAACGCGTTGCTGCTGCTGTGGGGCGCACAGTGGTTGTTCTCCGCGCACCACTCGCTCGCGCCCGCTGCCGAGGTCCAGTCCGCGGTGGTTCGTCTCGGGCAGGGACTCGTGGCCGCACTCACGGTGTTCTTCATCTACCTTGCGATCGAGCCCGAGGTGCGCCGGCGCACGCCCGAGTTGCTCATCGGCTGGGCGCGTCTGCTGCATGGCCGCTGGGCGGATCCACGGGTCGGCCGCGATATCCTGATCGGGAGTGTCCTGGGTGCGGCATCCGCGAACGGCATGGCGATCGTGAACGCGATCCCCACCTGGCTGCCGTTCCAGGGCCAGACCCCCGTGCCGCCCAACACCGATGTGCTGACCGGCGGGCGACTGCTGTTCGGGCAATTCGCAGCTCTGCCGCTCGCCACGCTCAGCATCACGTTCGCGCTGTTCGGATCGTGGTTCCTGTTCTGGCTGCTGTTCCGGCGCATGCTGCCGTCCGCGATCGCGCTGGGTGTGCTCATGACCGTGCTTGCGCTTGGGGCCGAGAATCCGGCGCTCGAAGTGCCGGGTGCCCTGTTCGACGGCGTGCTCATCGCCTATGTCATCACGCGGCACGGGCTGCTCGCGCTCATGGCTCTATGGTGCATGCGGCTCATGTTCCTGGGGATCCCCGCGCCGTTCGATGCCACCTCACCGTTCGCGTTCTCGGCGTTCGTGGCCATCGTCGTGCCGCTGGCGCTGGTCGTGTGGGCGTTCCGCACATCGCTTGGCGGCCGCCCGGCGCTGGCGTTCCCGGCCGACGAGTAGCCGCGTCGGCGGCCGCGCACCGTGTCGCCATTCGTACTCGCGCTCGTGCTGTCGTCTGCGGTCGTGCATGCGACCTGGAACCTGTGGACCAAACAGTTGGGCCCCGGCGTGCGCAGCGCGACGCTGTTGTGGCTGCTGACCGCGATCTCGTCCGTGTGCTACGCGCCGATCGTGTGGTGGCTGTTGCACACCACTCCATGGCGGCCCGACGCCGGCGCGCTCTGGCTCATCGCGGGCAGTGGTGCGATCCACGTCGGCTACTTCGTGCTGCTGCTGCGCGGCTATCGCGTCGGGGACCTGTCGGTGGTGTATCCGTTGGCGCGCGGCACCGGGCCGCTGCTCGCGACCGCGGGCGCGGTGCTGGTGCTGGGCGAGAGGCCCAGCCTGCTGTCGGTGACCGGTGCGCTGCTGATCGCGGCCGGCGTCCTCGTGGTGACGACCGGCGGACCGCGCGGTGCGACACCGGGCGCCCCGCGCCGCGTGGCCGCGGGGGTCTGGTACGGACTCGCGACCGGCGTGGCGATCGCCGTTTACACGCTCTGGGACGGCTGGGGCGTCAAGCGCGCCGGCGTGCCGCCGCTGGTGTTCTACTGGGGCGGAGAGGTGGTGCGTGTGCTGCTGCTGTCGCCGGTGGCGCTGCGGGCACCCGGCGACATCGCCGGCTTGTGGCGCGCCCAGCGCTGGCGCGTGCTCGGGATCGCCTTGTTGAGCCCGTTGAGCTACATCCTTATCCTGCTCGCGTTGCGTCACGGCGACGTCGGCCACATCGCGCCGGCGCGTGAGATCAGCATCTTGATTGGCGCGTGGCTGGGTGGCCGCGTGCTGGGCGAAGGCGACCGGCGCCGGCGGCTCATCGCCGCCGCGGCGTTCGCTGGCGGCGTGATCGCGCTGGCATTCGCATGACGCGGCCGGCGCACGCGGCGGGCTGGACCGACGCGCGCAAGCCGGGACCACGAGCGTAACCACGGAGATCCGCATGGCACTGGTGGAAGTCGAACGCGACGGCGCGGTCGCACGCGTCTGGTTCAATCGCCCCGAGACGCACAACGCGCTCTCGGCCGAACTCGGGGGCGCGCTCGTCCACGCACTGGTCGGCCTGCACGATGATGACTCGTGCCGCGTGGTCGTGCTGGGCGGACGCGGGCCGTCGTTCTGCGCCGGCGCCGACATCGGCGCGATGAAGGCGTCGGCCGACGCCTCCTACGACGCCAATCTCGCCGAGGCGACACGGCTGGGCGCCATGTTCGCGGCGCTCGCTGATTTCCCGAAGCCGGTCGTCGGGCGGATTCACGGCGGTGTCTATGGCGGTGGCGTGGGCTTCTGCTGCGCGTGCGACATCGCGGTGGCCAGTGACGACGCCAAGTTCGGACTCACCGAGGTGAGGCTTGGCATCCTGCCGGGGCTCATCAGCCCGTACGTCATCCGCCGCCTGGGCGACCGTGCCGCGCGCGAGCTCATGCTGACCGGTGAGCGCTTCGGTGCCGCGCGGGCGCATGAAGCCGGTATCGTGAACCACGTCGTTCCTGCTGCCGAGCTCGACGCGCGCGTGAACGAGCGCGTTACCGAACTCCTGAAGGGCGGCCCGCAGGCCCAGGCGAGCGTGAAGCAGTTGTTCGTGCGCTGGCGGGAACTGGGCTGGGATGATTACCGCGCGTCGCTGCCCGAGACCCTGGCCAGCGTGCGCGGCGGCGACGAGGCCAGGGACGGGCTCGCGGCGTTCTTCGAGAAGCGCAGCCCCAAGTGGATGGCATGAGCGCTGCCGAGGACGTCGAGATCGAAGTTCAGCGCCGGGCACGTCTTTCCGTGAACGGCTCGCCGTCCGGGGGTCAGCGCAGGCGCCGCCGTCAGGAGCCGGCGTGCCGGGCAGTCCCTGTCCCCGGGCACACGCCGGCGGACGGGTCGTGGGATTTCCCCGCGCGCCGGGCATGGCGTAACTTCGCGGGCGCGCGGAAGCTCGCTGGCGCCCGGCCAACTCATTGCAGCGGTGTCGGGTGACGCTCGCTCGGGTCGTCATCCCGAGGGCCTGCGAACTTCTGGCCATGACCTCGGAACGGTGTGCCGCCGTGCCCTTGCGGGCCGCCGGGACACACGACCGCCCTGCTGTCCCGGAGCCGCCCCGACCGCCCATGTTCCGCAAGGTCCTGATCGCCAATCGCGGTGAGATCGCGTGCCGCATCGCCGCCACGCTGCACGAGATGGGCGTGCGTTCGGTCGCCGTCTACTCCGAGGCCGACCGCGGCGCGCTGCACACGCGCGTCTGCGACGAGGCGCAGTTCATCGGCCCGGCCGAGGCGCGCGACTCGTACCTGAACGCCGCGCGTGTCATCGAAGCCGCTCGCGCCTCCGGCGCGGACGCGGTGCACCCGGGCTTCGGGTTCCTGGCGGAGAACGCGGCATTCGCCGAGGCGGTCGAGAAGGCGGGCCTGGCGTTCATCGGACCCACGGCCGCGCAGATCCGGGCCATGGGCGACAAGCGCGAGGCGCGCCGGATCGCCGAGCGCGCGGGCGTGCCGATCGTGCCGGGTGCCGAGGGCGCCGACGTGCAGGCACTGGTGCGCGCCGCGAACGCCATGGGCTATCCGGTCATCATAAAGGCGGCACTCGGAGGCGGCGGCAAGGGCATGCAGTCGGCGCACGACGACGCTGAACTGCGCGAGGGCATCGAAGCCGCGCAGCGGCTGGCGCAATCGGCGTTCGGCGATCCCAGCGTGTACATCGAGAAACTGCTGGAGCACGCGCGACATATCGAGGTACAGGTGCTGGGCGATGGTCACGGCCGCGCCGTGCACCTGCACGAGCGCGAGTGCACGTTGCAGCGCCGCCATCAGAAGGTCGTCGAGGAGGCCCCGAGCGCAGCGCTCGACACCGAGTCTCGCGCGCTCGTCACGCACGCCGCCGTGAGGCTTGCCGAGGCCGTCAAGTACCGCGGCGCCGGCACGATCGAGACGCTGCTGTCGCGCGATGGCAAAGTGTACTTCCTCGAGATGAACACGCGGCTGCAGGTCGAGCACCCGGTGACGGAACTCATCACTGGCGTCGACCTGGTGCGCGCGCAGCTCGAGATCGCATTCAGCGGCCAGTTGCCGTTCGAGCAGTTCGGCATCCCGCGTCATGGCCACGCCATCGAGGCGCGCGTCTATGCCGAGGACGCCGCGAAGGGGTTCCTGCCGCAGGTCGGCACGGCTGTGCGCGTGCGCTGGCCGGACGGACCCTTCGTGCGCGTGGACCGTGGCATCGAGTCGGGTGACGTGGTGAGCGTGCACTACGACCCGATGCTGGCCAAGATCATCGCGTTCGGCCCGACGCGTGAGGCCGCGCTCCAGCGGCTGCTCGGCGCGCTCGACGATACGCGCGTGCACGGTGTGGTGACGAACCTGCCCTTCCTGCGCGCGCTGTTACGCGCACCGGAGGTGCGCAAAGGCTCCTATGACACCGAGTGGATCGAGCGCGAGTTCCTGGACGGGTTCGCGTTGCTCATGCAGGCCCCGGCGCCGGACCTGGCACTGGCCGCGGCGGCCATCGCCGAGTCCACCCAGGCCGCGCCGCCTGCCGTCCAGCACGCCGCCACCGACAGATCGCCGCGTCCGGCCGATCCGTTTGCGGCCCTTGGGCGCTGGCGGCACGCAGGGCTGGCTGAATGAAGACGACCTGGCGGGACGGGGAGCGCACGCGCGAGGTGGAACTCACCGCCCTCGGCCCCGGGCGCTGGAAGGTGAATGTGGACGGCGCCGAGTTCGAGGTCGCGTCCGAGGCGATGCCCGATGGCAAGCTGCGGCTCACGAGCGACAGCGGCGTGACCGTGGCCGACGTCACGGCGGCCGGCACACGGCGCTTCGTACGGCTTGGCACGCTGGACTTCGTGTTCGAGCGCGACACCGACGGCCGGCGGCGCGCGGCACGTGGCGCGCATGGCCACAGCCTCGAGGCGCCGATGCCCGGCGTGGTCACCAAGGTGCTCGTGGTGGTGGGCGACGACGTCACCAAGGGCCAGCCGCTGCTGGCGCTCGAGGCCATGAAGATGGAGCACATGATCCGCGCCCCGCGCGACGGCCGCATCAAGAGTGTGGCGGCGAGCCCCGGCATCATGGTGCAGGCCGGCGCCACGCTGGTGGAACTCGAGGACGAAGCGGGTTGAGCACGGGCGGTCGCTGAAGCGCCACCGCGTCAGCAGCGCCGTGGTGCCGATCTTTCATGGATGCCTCGCTTCACGAACCGCACGCAGGAACTCCTCGAACTTGTCCTCCGCGCCCTCACCCACACTCCACATACGTACTCGCTGGATGCCGATGCGGTTCACTTTCGCGATCGCGACGGCGACCTGGAGGGCCTGACGGTCGCCCCAGCGGTAGAACGCCGCCAGCCGATCCCGGCAGGCGTCCGTCGCGGACAGAGCGAGCGCCTTGTTGCGTCCACGCCGGACGAGTACCGGGCGCGGAGCAGCATCGTTCCCGATCGCCAATGGCCCGGCTGGGAACTCGACGAAGAAGCGGCACTTCGCGTGGACGTAGCGGTCACCCTCACGATGGAATCCGATGGTCAGCATCGCCTCGTCCACGGCGGTCACGCGGATTTCCGCCGGGAGGATGTAGTCGACGTCCCGGGACACGTATGCTCCGCGGGAATGGGGCGTCGCACAGGCCCCACCGGTGAGCACTCCACGGATCCCATGTCTTCGCAGCGCATCGCCGACCACGATGGCCACTTCGGCGAGGGGCGTGCGTGAGCCGATGCTCACATGGGCTTTCCGGTGCGGCGTGGACGCCGCCGCAGGGTCCGGACTTCTCGCTCCAGTGCAGGCTCGTTCGCGCTCAGCCGAGCGAGATAGGCGCGGAGTTCGCGTCGTGCGAAGTACCGCGGCTCGAAGCGGAACACCCGCGTCCGCCCGACGCTGCGTCCGGCGACCAGACCGTCGCGCTCGAGCCCGCGCAGCGCGGCTTGGACTCCCGAGAGGGATGTGCCGAGCACTCGCGCCAGCTCCCTGGGATAGCTCTCCTCCAGGAGTTGGAGCGCGACCAGCACGCGAGTCCGGGCCGTGCCACCGAATGGATTCGATCTGAGCATGACCATTTCTATCGGTCATATGACCACTTATATTGGTCGATTTCAAGTGCCCTGCCGTGCCGGCTCGCCAGATGACGTGGGGGAAGGCGTAGGGCACCTATCGTTCGGGTGCTGGTGGGCGCAGGCCACCGGCTCCGGCCCGCTCCCGCGGGCTCCGCTCACCGACCGCTGCGACCGACCGTGTCGGCGCTGAGATCTACCTGTATGTCACCGCTCCCGCGACCAGTTACCCCGCGTGGTGGGGGGTCTTCGGCCCGGGCCGCTGTCGGCCGATGAGTCTCACCTTCGCAGACCTGAAGCTGGTCGCCCCGTTGGGTGGGGCCCCGGACATCAGGCTCACCCCGACCGGACTCGGCACTTCCTCCATGGTCACTTGGCAGGCCCTTCCCACGCCGACGCGGCGCTCGAGTTGGGCGAGCGTCAAAGCGCTGTATCACTGAGCGAATCCGCCTAGGGACCGCTATCGCCTGTATCGACAACGCGATGCAGCGCTCATCAAGCCCCGGCGACCTGCCGATATCACCGCCATCGGCAGCGGGCTCCGGTGTGGATTGACCCTCGTTGGGGCCCTTGTTACCGTCGCGGCGACGCGCGGTTGCCCGCGCGGTTCACCGAGACGCCACGCTTCTCCACGAGGTGGGCGCTCATCAGATGGTTGACCCAAGGAACATCCGGGTTGAGACCACGTCCTGCACCGACATCCAGCCGTCCACGAGCTCTTGACCTGGCCTCCTCCGAGGCTTCGCGGGTCAGGAGTTCTGCGCTTTTCGGGGCTCACCAGAAGAAGGCACTCCAGTGATCGTTCGCAAGTTCCCCATCGAGCATCTCGATCCCATTTCCCTGCTGGGGCACAATGACTCGAACATCCGCCAGATCGAGCACGGCATCCCGGTGCGCATCACGCTGCGCGATGGCACGTTGAGCGTGGCCGGTGAGGAACCCGAGGTGAAGTCCGCGGTGCGCGTGCTCGAGGAGTTGGTCGAGCTGGCCGAGCGCGGCCGGGTCATCGAGGACGCCGATGTCTCGACGGCGCTGGGACAAGTGCGGCGTGATGGCGTCAACGGTGTGGCGCCCGATGCCAACGGGCAGGCGAAGGGCCGGCTGGCCGAAGCCTACGACGGCGCCCCGGGCTACACGTTCGACCGCAAGGCGGTGCGTCCGCGCACGCCGACGCAGGCGCTGTACTTGAAGGCACTCGAGCAGAACGAAGTCGTGTTCGGTATCGGACCCGCCGGCACCGGCAAGACCTATCTGGCCGTGGCGGCGGCGGTGGCCGCGCTGCGCGCCAAGAAGGTCGATCGCATCATCCTCGTGCGCCCCGCCGTCGAGGCGGGCGAGAACCTGGGCTTCCTCCCGGGCGACATGCAGGAGAAGGTCGATCCCTACCTGCGCCCCATGTACGACGCGCTCGCGGACCTCATGTCGTACGACAAGATGCGCCGCTTCCTGGAGATGGGTGTCATCGAGATCGCGCCGCTGGCGTTCATGCGCGGCCGTACGCTGTCGAACGCCTATGTCATCCTGGACGAGGCCCAGAACACCACCGTGCGCCAGATGAAGATGTTCCTGACCCGTCTGGGTTTGAACTCGCGCGCGGTCATCACCGGCGACCTGACGCAGATCGACCTGCGCACGCCCGACCAATCGGGCCTCGTGCGCATCCAGTCGATCCTCGGCCATGTGCCCGACATCAAGTTCGTGTACTTCCATCCCGAGGACGTCGTCCGGCACCGCCTCGTGAAGGACATCATCCACGCGTTCGACATCTACCACGCCCGCGTTGAGTCGAAGTCCGATGACGGCATCGGGCCGTCGCTCGATCCGCTCGCCAGCGCCATCAAGAACGAGATCGCCGAGGAAGCCTCGAAGCTGCACGCTCCGCTGCTGCCGGGCGAGAAGCCCGTGGGCGACAGCACGCCCGGTACGGGAACGGGCGGCACGCGCACTTGATGCGCGCGCGCCCCGCGAACGCTTGAAGACTCCCGAGGACTCCATTTGAGCACGCCTGACCTGCCGACCGCCGTTCCCGCGCTGCCCGACCGCGCCCGCACCGTGCGCTGGGGCTTCCACGCGGCACGACTGCTCATGGTGTCGGTGCTGCTGGCAGCCGCCGCGCTGCTGCCGACGGGTCAGGGTGTGCTGGACAAGTTGCGCTATCGCGAAGGCGACATCGCGCGCGAACGCGTGGTGGCGCCCGCGGACTTCCGCATCCAGAAGGACGACATCACGCTGCGGCGCGAACAGGAAGAGGCCGCACTCGCCGTGCCTCCCGTGCTCGTGGTCGATCAACGCGCACGCACTGACGCGCTCGAACGCTGGTCGGCGTTCCAGAAGCGCGCGCTGGCGGTGATCTCGGACCCCGATGTCGGCCCGCGTGAGCGCGTCGAGAAACTGCGCCTGCTCGGCGTCCCGCTCGATGCCCCGGCGGCCGATGCGCTGTCCGCCCCGGGCCGCGCGCGCCGGGCGCTCACCGAGCTGGGCGGCTGGCTCAGCGAAGTGCTCGACGCCGGGGTCGTGAGCGAGAAGCGCAGCGGGCTCATCCTCGGCTACCGCAACGTCACGTTGCGGACGGGGGACACCGAGGCCACGACACCCGCGACGCAGTTCCTGGACCGGCGCGAGGCGCTCGAGCGCGTGGTGCGCCGCGCGCGCTCCGTGTTCGGTGCCGACACGCGCGGCGGGACTTTGGTTGAAGCGCTGGCTGGCCCGTTCGTGATCGCGAGCGTCACCTACGACCGGGCCGAGACCGAATGGCGGCGCAGCAACGCCAAGAGCGCGGTGCCGGACATGATCGGCATGGTCAAGAAGGACGAGCTCATCGTGGACGCCAATGAGCGCGTCACGCACGAGGCCGTCCTGAAGCTGCGGTCCTTGCGCAACCTCGAGGCGGCGCGACGGTCGCAGACCGAGTACCTGTATCCGCCGCTGGCGCGCATGCTGCTCATGCTGCTGTTCATCGCGGCGTTCATCACCTACCTGCGCATGGAGCTGCCCTGGGTGTATGGCGAGAACGGCATGCTGGCGATGTTCACCGTGCTCACGCTCGCCGTGCTGGGTTGTGTCGTCGCGATCGTCTCGGTGGCGGGCCTGTCCGAGTTCGCGGTGCCACTGGCACTGGCGCCACTGGTCGTGGCGTCGCTGATGGAGAAGCGCCCCGCGCTGGTGTTCACGCTCATGCTGTCGGTGCTGGTCATGGCGGTCGCCGAACTGCGTGCGCCGTTCGTGGCCGTCGCCATGATGGGGGGTGTCACGGCCGTCTACTCGGTGCAGCGCTTGCGCCACCGCTGGCACTTCGTGCGCGCGTTCTTCGCCATCGCGCTCGCCAATCTCGCCGCCATCCTGGCGTGGGACCTGGCGCGCAGCACGCCTGTTCCCGGCATGCTCAACGACGGCATGTGGGGCCTGCTGTCGGCGCTGTTCGCCACTGCAGTGGCGTTTGGCATCCTGCCGCTGGTCGAACAGGTGTTCCGGCTCACCAGCGATATCACGCTGCTCGAGCTCTCGGACTTGAACCGTCCGCTGCTGCGCCGCATGCAGCTCGAAGCGCCGGGCACCTACCACCACAGCATGGTCGTCGGCTCGCTGGCCGAGTCCGCCGCCGAGGCGATCGGCGCCAACTCGCTGCTGGCACGCGTGCAGGCCTACTATCACGACATCGGCAAGCTGGCGAAGCCCGAGTATTACGCGGAGAACGAGCCGGCCAGCTCGCGGTCGCGCCACGAGAAGCTGACCCCGTCGATGAGCGCGCTGGTGGTGAAGTCGCACATCTCCGAGGGCCTCGACTTCGCGAAGAAAGTCCGGCTGCCGCGTGCCGTGCGCAATGCCATTCCCGAGCACCACGGCAGCATGGTCATGGCGTTTTTCTACCACAAAGCACTTGAGACCGATCCGACCGCGCGCCGCGAGGACTACAGTTATCCGGGCCCCCGGCCGCGTTCCAAGGAGACCGCCATCCTCATGCTGGCCGATGGCGTCGAGGGCGCCTCACGCGCGCTCGCCGAGCCGACGCCGAGCCGTATCCGTGGGCTCGTGCAGCGCATCATCGAGGAGCGCGTGCGCGACGGGCAGCTGGACGAGGCCATGATCACCCTGCTGGACCTGGCGCGCATCCGCGAGGCGTTCATCCCGGTGCTCACCGCCATCTTCCACGTCCGCGCGCCCTACCCGGCGGCACCCAAGCGCGAGCCCAAGCGCGACTTCGACGCCCGCCGCGACAGCTGAGTGGCGTGGCGCACGCGCGCCGTCACCACGAGCGCGGCCACCATCCGTGAAGACGGTGGCCGATCTGCCGGGTCCGTGCCGCGGCGCCGTGACGGGCGCGCGATGTGCCGTCAGCCCGCCGTCCTCTTGCCGAAGTCGTCTTCGAGCGGGATGCGCATCGCGAAGATGAAGCTCGGGATGGTGGCGAAGATGACCCACAGGAAGAAGTGCTTGTAGCCGATATGGTCCTGCAGCCATCCGCTCCACATGCCGGGGAACATCATGCCCATGGCCATGAAGCCGGTGCAGATGGCGTAGTGCGCCGTCTGATGCTCGCCGCGCGAGATGTGCATCATGTAGAGCAGGAACGCCGTGAGCCCGAAGCCGTAGCCGAACTGCTCGACCGCGATGCAGGCCTGCACGATCCAGATGTTCGTGGGCTGCGCGTAGGCCAGGTAGATGAACGCCGCGTCCGGCAGGTGGATCGCGAGCAGCATGGGCCACAGCCACTTCTTCAGGCCGTCGCGGGACGCGACGACACCGCCCGAGATGCCGCCCAGCACGAGCGCGATGATGCCCACGGTGCCATAGACGAATCCGACCTGTTCGGTGCTGAGCGCCAGGCCGCCGACGTCGCGCGGGTCCAGAAGGAATGGCGACACCAGCTTCACGAGCTGCGCTTCACCGAAGCGGTACAACAGCAGGAACCCGAGCAGCACGCCGATGCCGGGCTTGCGGAAGAACGAGCCGAACGTGGCGAGGAACTCACGCACGAACTCGGGGGCGCGCCGCGCGTCCCCGGGCTTGTCGACCGCCGGTTTCGGCAGCGACCAGGCATGCCAGGCGCCGAACAGCAGCAGCAGGCCCGCGAGCGCCGCCATGGCCACGGACCAGGCATGGTGAACGTCGCCCGTCCGCGTCTGGATACGACCCGCGAGCATGACGACCAGGCCCTGCCCCGCGATGTTGGCGATGCGGTAGAACATGCTGCGCACGCCCACGTACAGCGCCTGCTCCTTGGGGGTGGTCGCCAGCATGTAGAAGCCGTCGGCGGCGATGTCGTGCGTGGCGCTGCTGAACGCCATGAGCCAGAACAGCACCAGCGACCACTGGAACGCCTGCGGTAGCGGTGCGGTCAGCGCCACACCAGCCAGGGCGGCGCCGATCAGGAACTGCATGGTCCAGATCCAACGCCGGCGAGTGCCGAGCAGGTCCACGACCGGCGACCACAGGGGCTTGATCACCCACGGCAGGTAGAGCCAGCTCGTGTAGAGCGCGATGTCCGTGTTCGAGACCCCGAAGCCCTTGTACATGATGACCGAGACGGTCATCACGACGACGTAGGGCAGGCCCTCGGCGAGGTAGAGCGAGGGGATCCAGGTCAGGGGATGGCGGGACTTGGTGGTGCCGTCGTTCATCGTTCCACACCTCCGTGTGTGGGGAACCGGGACTACCGTGGCTGATTCCGTTTAGCACGCTCTGGAGACAGGCGGCAAGCGCGTTCCGGCTGGCCGTGCCGTGAAGGCCGGCCGGCCCGCCCCTGCCGGTCGGGATGGGCACGTCGTTCCAGGCTCTGCCCGGCCCGAGCCGAACGACGGTTCACACCGGCCCGGCCGGAGCTGCGCGACGGTTCACACCGGCCCGGCCCGAGCCGAACGACGGTTCTCACCGGCCCGGCCCGAGCCGAACGACGGTTCACACCGGCCCGGCCCGAGCCGAACGACGGTTCACACCGGCCCGGCCGGAGGCCGGGCCCCTCAATAGTTGTCGGCAGGCCGTGCAGCGGAGACAATGCCCCTCATGCCCATCTCCATCACCACCCCGCGCGGTCTCCAGCGCCTCGGCCCCATCCTGCGCACGCTCGTCACCCAGGTCCTGCGGGGCGAAGGCCGGCGCGTCGGTGAGATCGCGGTCGTGCTCGACGATGACGACCTGTTGCGCCAGATCAACTGCGACTGGCGTGGCATCGACCGCGCCACCGACGTCATCAGCTTCGCCTACGACGAACGCGAACCCGACGCCACGAAGCTCGCAGTGCGCGGCGATGTGCTGGTGTCCATGGACCGAGTGGCCGCCCAGGCCAGACGCTTCCGGGTCACGCCCGGCACCGAACTGGCGCGACTCGTGGTGCATGGCGCGCTGCACCTGTGCGGGCACGATCACCTGAAGCCAGGCGAACGGAAGCTCATGCGGGCGCGTGAGGCCTCGGGGCTCCGGACGGCGAAGCCTGCCGCGCGCGCGCTCGACGCGGTGCTGGCGCGGCAAGTTCCGGCGAACCCGGCCGTGCCTGCCCGCAGCGCGAAGCCGAGGTCCGCGCGCGCGACGGCGCCGAAGCCGGCACGCAAGCCGGTCACAAGTCGTGCTGCCAAGCCGGCCGCGAAACTCATCGCCAAACGCCGGAAGCGCGCATGACCACGCGCGTGCGGCCCGCGCTGACCGCACTCGGCCTGCTGGCATGCTTGTGCACGTCACACGCGCTCGCCGCCTGCCCGCCGCCTGAGCTGCTCCTGCAGGGTGTGCGCTCGGCCAGCCGCATCCAGGTGGAACAACTGGCGGGCGACGACACCCGTCTCGACACGCCGCTCGCGCACGCGCCCGGCCGTACACTCGGCTACGAAGTGCAGGGTCTGTTCCGCGTCAGCGGTCCAGTCGCCGAGGCACTACAGCGTGCGTTCGGTCGCCGTGACTCCTACGCCTGCGGGGATGCGCCACGCGCCAGCGTGCGGACGCCGGGGGCGCTCGCCGTCGGCATGCTGTTCGCCTCCGGACGCACGGCCGTCGCCGTCGTGCTGCACCTGCCCGGGGGCCAGGTGGAGCTCCAACTCGAGGGGGGAGCGCACACCATGGCGCCACTGTCGCAGGCCGGGCAGCGGCGCTGGGAAGAAGCGCTGATCCTGCTGGCGCGCGAGACGCGCACGAGCCCGGCGGAGTTCTACGAACAGATGCTGCCGCCGCGGCGTGTCATCCCGGTGGCCGAGCATGCACCGGATGATTCCGCGGCCGGCCGACGTGACGAGCCGCAGCCGCCACGGTAGAGTGCGCTCGCCATGACTCCCACCCCCAAGACCGACAACGACCGTTCGTTCTTCCATCGCGTCCGCGCCTGGTTCCTCACCGGGCTCCTGGTGCTGGCGCCTTCGGCGGTCACGATCTGGGTGCTGTTCCGCCTGCTCAACTGGGTGGACAACCTGCTCGGGCAGTACTTCCTCTTCGCCGCACTCGACTATCACCGCATCCCCGGCATCGGTCTGGTCGCCACGGGCCTGCTGCTGCTGATCGTCGGTTTCGTCGCGACGCTGGTGGGGCAGGGCCCGCTGTCGCGCATGTGGGACCGGTTGCTGCTGCGCATCCCGGGCGTCGGCATCGTCTACGGCTCGACCAAGTCGCTGGGGGAGGCGTTCCTGAACCAGAAGGAAGAGACGTTCCGCCAGGTGGTGCTGGTGCAATGGCCGCATCCCGGCATCTGGCGCGTCGGCTTCCTCACGGGCCATGTCTCGCCGCATATCAAGGAGCGCATCGGCGAAGACGTCTCGTGCGTGTTCCTGCCGCATACGCCCAACCCCGCCTCGGGCTTCGTGCACTACGTGCCCAAGAAGGACCTGGTCACACTCGACTGGGCGGTGGAGGACGGTCTCAAGGTGATCGTCTCGGGCGGTGTGGTGCAGCCTGGCATGGAGCCACCCGCCGCGTCGACGTCAGCGTCGCGCTGAGTCCGCGCCGGCGAGTCGCCGCGCCCCCACCATGGCGCTGATCACCTGCGAAGGCATCGTGTTGAAGACCCACGCGCTCGGCGATACCAGCCGCATCGTGACGGTCTACACATGCGACCACGGCTTGCGGAAGTTCGTCGCCAAGGGGGCGCGCAAGCTCCCGAGCCGGTTCGGCTACGCGCTCGAGCCGCTGTCGCGCTCGCGCTTCGTGTTCTATCTCAAGCCCGACCGCGACCTGCACCTGTTGTCGAAGGCCGAGGTGCTCGACCCGCTGGGCTCGCGGCTCGCCGACCTGTCACGGCTCGCGCATGCACAGGCCTCGCTCGAACTCGTCGACCGCTTGGTGTGGGGCGAGGAACCTCATCCCAAGTTGTTCGCGCTGCTGGTGCAGGCGCTCGATGGTTGCACGCGTGCTCCGGTCGCGACGCTGTCGGCGGTCACGCTGGCATTCCAGCTGCAGCTGGCGAGCGAGCTGGGTTACCGGCCGCGTCTCGATCGCTGTGCGATCGATGGCCGCCCGGTGTCGCAGCGGCGCGCGTTCTCGCCGTCACGCGGCGGGCTGTTGTGCGATGGCTGTGCCACGCGTGAGGGCGGCGTGGTGTTCCTGAGCCCCGAAGCACTGGGGTCGCTGTCGCTGCTGCTGTCGCGGCCCATGCTCGAGGCCGGCGACTTCATCGAATTGCCGCGCGCGGGCGAGCTCCTGCGCGTCATCGAGGATTTCTTCCGCACGCACTTCCAGCGTTTCCAGGGACTGCGCTCGCTCGACATGCTGCGCGGCCTCGATGGCCCCGCGCCGCCGCCGCGTGCCGACCGGGAGCCGGCCATGAAACTGCCGGCCTACGTGCTGCCGACCGACGTGCAGCTGCCGGCGGTGGCCGAGGGCCAAACGCCGGCTGGTGTTACGGCGTCAGCCCCGGAGGGGTCGCGGCCTGCGTTGTCGGCGTCTGCCGCGCCGCTGCTGCCGCCCTTGGCACCTTTTGCACCCTTACCAGCTGCGCCGTGCTTGCCACCCGCGCTGCCCTTGCCGCCCTTACCACCTTTAGCACCCTTACCACCCGCGCTGCCCTTGCCACCCGCGCTGCCCCTACCATCTGCGCTGCCCTTACCATCTGCGTTGCCCGCGCCAGACGGCGCCTGATCGCATGCTCGCATCCGCGTCACGGGCGCCAGCCGGCACCGGGCACGCGCGACTGGCGAGCACTCGCACACCCGCTTACAATCGCGCGCTCTTTCCCTCACTCCACGTCCCAAGCTCTCGGAGCCGTGCCGCCATGTCCGCTTCCGATCCGCGCCGCTCGCTGCAGCACATGATCCTGGCGCTCGAGACTTTCTGGGCCGAGCGCGGCTGCGTCATCCAGCAGCCGTATTCGTCCGAGGTCGGTGCGGGCACGTTCAACCCGGCGTCGTTCCTGCGTTCATTGGGCCCCGAGCCATGGCGCGTCGCGTATGTGGAACCGTCGCGCCGTCCGAAGGACGGGCGGTATGGCGAGAACCCCAATCGTTTCCAGCAGTTCTTCCAGTATCAAGTGCTGCTGAAGCCGGCGCCGAGCGATGTGGTGGATGCCTACTTCCAGTCGCTCGCCGCCATGGGCCTGGATCCGCTGCAGCACGACCTGCGCCTTGTCGAGGACGACTGGGAGAGCCCGACGCTGGGTGCGGCCGGTCTGGGCTGGCAGGTGTGGTGCGACGGCACTGAGATCTCGCAATTCACGTACTTCCAGCAGTGCGGTGGCCTGGACCTGCCGGTGGTGTCGGCCGAACTCACGTATGGACTCGATCGTATCGGCATGATGCTGCAGGGCACCGACCGCGTACAGGACCTGCTGTGGGCGCCCGGTGTGACGTGGGGCGACCTATGGGTGCGCAACGAGTGGGAGTGGTCGCACTATAACTTCGAGGAAGCACCGGTGCCGGAGCTGTTCGAGATGTTCAGGATCTGGGAGTCCGAGGCCGACCGGCTGCTGGACCTGAAGCTCGTGAACCCCGGCTACGACGCGGTCATCAAGTGCTCGCACACGTTCAACCTGCTGGACGCGCGCGGCGCGATCTCAGTGAGCGAACGCGTCGGCTACATCGGCCGGGTGCGCCGCATCGCACGCAAGGCGGCACAGGCGTACGCGCATCTGCGCGCCGAGCTCGGGTACCCGCTCATCAAGGACGAGGCCGAACGCCAGCGCTGGCTCGCGATCCGTGCCGAAGCGCTGGCCAAACAAGCATCGCGGCCAGCGGCCACGAAGGCTCGCAAGGAGGCCATCCAGTGAGCCGCGACCTGTTGTTCGAGATCGGCGTTGAGGAGCTGCCCGCGGGGTACGTGCCGCCGGCCGCCGAGCAGCTCGAGCGTGGCGTGCGCGACGGGCTCGACGCGCTGCGGCTGGGGTTTGGTGGCGTGCGCACGTTCAGCACGCCGCGCCGGCTCACGGTGCTCGTGCATCGCGTCGAGGAGATGCAGACCGACTTCGACGAGGAGGCCATGGGCCCGGCCGCGAAGGTGGCGTTCGAGGCTGACGGCCGTCCGACCCGCGCGCTGCTCGGTTTCTGCGCCGGCAAGGGCGTCGAGCCCTCGGCCGTGCGCCGCGTCGCCGGCTCCAAGGGTGAATACGTCGCGGTCACGGTGCATCACGCCGGCAAGCCGGCACTCGAGGTGCTCCCCGCGATGCTCACCGCAGTGGCGCAGAAGCTGCAGTTCCCGAAGACCATGCGCTGGGACGCCGGGGACTATCGCTTCGGCCGGCCGGTGCGCTGGCTGCTTGCGCTGCTCGGCACCGACGTCGTGCCGGTGCAGGCGTTCGGGCTGGCCGCCGACCGCGTCACGTTCGGGCACCGCTTCCTGCATCCGGGCACGGTCGCCGTCATCGAGCCCGCCACCTACATCGATGCACTGCGCGGCGCCCATGTGCTCGCCGACTCCGACGAGCGCCGTCGCCTGGTCGTCGAACAGATCGCCGCCGCCGCCGCCGAACGCGGCGGGCGTGTGGTCGCCGACGAGGAACTGACCGACATCGTCAACTTCCTGGTCGAGTGGCCCACCACGATCATCGGCTCGTTCCACGTGCGTTACCTTGACCTGCCACGCGAGGTCATCGTGACCGCGCTGCGCGAGCATCAGCGCTTTTTCGCGGTCGAGCTCGAGAATGCCACGCTGCTGCCGTGCTTCCTCACCGTTCGCAACGGCGACGCCAGTGGCGTCGACACCGTGAGGAAGGGCAACGAGGACGTCCTCGTCGCCCGGCTCGACGATGCGCGCTTCTACTGGGACACGGACCTGAAGCTCAAGCCCGCCGACTTGGTCGACAGACTCGCGGGTGTGGTGTGGATGGAGGGGCTGGGCAGTCTGCGCGACAAGGCAACGCGCCTGGAATCGCTCACCGGCTGGCTCGCCGAGCGCCTCGACGCGCCGGCGCGCGAGACCGCGGTGCGTGCCGCGCTGCTGTGCAAGACCGATCTGCTGGGCGAGATGATCGGCAGCGGCAAGGAGTACGCGAGCCTCGAGGGCATCATGGGCGGGCACTATGCGCGCCGTGCCAGCGAGCCCGCAGCGGTCGCCGCGGCCATCAGCGAACACTACTCGCCACGCGGCGCTTCGGACCAGGTGCCGTTCTCGGCCGCCGGTGCGCTGCTGTCGCTGGCCGACAAGCTCGATCATGTCGCCGGGGCGTTCGTGGCCGGCAAGACGCCAAGCGGCTCGGAAGACCCCTATGGTGTGCGCCGTGCCGCCAACGGTGCGGTGCGCATCGTCATCGAACGCGGCTGGGCACTGGATCTGCGTGCCGCCGCCATGGAGATCACGCGCGCGTTCTTCGCAGCGGACCCTGAGCTTCCGCAAGCCGAGATCATGAAGCAACTGGGTGAGTTCCTGCGCTCACGCGTCGACACCGCGCTCGACGACCGCGGCTTGGCCTACGACGTGCGCGATGCCGCGCTCGAGGCGCGCATCCTCATGCATGGCGTGGCGCGTCCAGGCTGGTGCGACGCCGCCGACGCGCTGGCGCGCGCGCGCGCGCTCGAGGCGTTCCGCGGCGATCCGCGCTTCGCTCCGCTCGTCATCCTGTTCAAGCGCGTCTCCAACATCCTGCGCGCCGCCACCGATCCGCTGCCGCCGGCGCTCGACACGGCCCGGCTCGTCGAATCGCACGAGCAGGCCCTGCTGGCGGCCACGGAGCTGGCGCGCGCACGCACGGCGGCGCACTGGGACAAACGGGAGTACGCCGCCATCCTGCCCGAACTGCTCGGCATGGGGGACGCGATCCACGGCTTCTTCGACAAGGTCATGGTCAACGTCGATGACGCTGCGGTGCGGCAGAACCGCCTGCGATTGCTGGGCGATGTCCGCGAGTTGTTCCTGCGCGGCTGGGACCTGTCGAAGGTGGTCGTCGAGGGCGGCAAGGGCTAGCTGACTCTCGGTGATCCGGCATCAGGCCGCCCGCACACGATGTCGCTGACGGCCGAAGCGCCTGCCCAGACACCCATGGCCGCAGAACGTGGCCTCGCTGCGGACGGAAGCGGCGCACAAGAGCAAAGCCGGGGTGGCGCTGGTCCTCGCCCGCCGGTTCCCCAGGCCGGACATGGCGACTGTGGTGAGCCCGCTGAGCGATCCGAACGCCGTCTCGTCGCCATCCGCGCAAGTCGTTGCGAACATTGCGGCCCAATTGTCACCGGTGACAGTTGTCCCAATGAGTTTGGTCGAAACGGCGAAGTCAGTGGAGCCACATTGCGCCGGTGACTAGGCTCATGCGGTGCATCAGGTCGTCTCGCGGGTGGCCGCGCCTCGAGACTAGTCCACGCGCACGAACCGGCGCGTCACGCTGTCGCCCGTGCTGTCGAGCCGGAGCGCGTAAACGCCCGGAGCGAGCCGCGACGAACCCTCGAGCACCAGCGTCTGGGCTCCGCCGCCCGATAGCAGCGCATGGTCGAGCACGCGGCGTCCGGCGGCGTCGAACAGTCCCAGCCGCAGCGGACCCGCCGGGGCGGTGAACCGCACGGTGAGCGGACCCGAGCGCAGCGGGTTGGGCCATGGCGAAGCCAGCGCGAGCGCGTTCGGCGCTCCGCCGCCGTCCACCGCCAGAGTTCCGATCACCAAGCGGCGCACGCGCAGCACGCCCGCCGACAGCCACACCACCAGCCGGCTGCCACTGCTGCCGTCGATCACCGCCACCGGCTCCTCGGGCACGAGCGTGCTTGCGATTGGCACGCCCTGCGCGGGTTCGCCCAGCCACGGGCTGCCGGCGCCGTCGAAATGGCTCAGGTTCAAGTCGGACTGCCCGGCGTTGTCGAACGACCACGCCACGCGCTGGCCGCCGCCACCGTCGGAGTAGGCCAGCATGTTCACGGTCCCGGCCGGTGGCGTCACGAGTATGCGTCCGGTCAACTCGGGCCAGCTGCGTGCGCCCGCGCTGTTGAGCCTGGAGCAGCGGATGTCCGTCGCGGTGTTCCACGTCACGAACACATCGCCCGCGGACGCCGGCACGAATTCGACGCGGGCGGGAGAGGTCGAGGTGACGATGGCGCCGACCGAGCCCCACAGGAAGCTGCCCGCGTCCGAGACGTGCTGGGCCATGAGCTGGCTGGCGATGTTGATGTCACGCCACGCCACCCACAGTCCCCCCGCCGGCGACGTGGCCGAGCCCACGATCCGGATGCCCGAGGTCGCGGGCGAGACCCGTACGCCGTTGACCGTCCATGGCGCCGCGGCCACTCCGGCCGGCGTCAGGCGCATGGCGTACAACGGCGTGGTCGAAGGTGTGCGGCTGTCCGCCCATACGACATAGGCGCCGCCGGCAGCGTCGTCGTGAAGCGCGCGCAAACGCTGCAGGCCCACGACCGCGCAGACATTGCGCCCGGTGGGCGATCCCGAAGTTGTCCACTGCGGAGCACCCAGGTTGTTGTAGCGCTGGGCCACGATGTCGGGGTTGGAAACGCCCTTGAGCTCTTCCCACACCACATACGCGCCGCCCTGCCCATCGCCCTTGGCCAGTGCGGCGGTGGCGATGGAGGACACCACGATGCCGGTGTCGGGGTACTGATTGCGGCCCTCCGAGTCCAAGTGCTGCAAGCGTAGCGCGATGAAAGGGGAGGCCGCGACCAGCGGGTTCAAGCCGAACCACATGACGATCGCGCCGCCGAAGCCGTCCGGGGTCGCAGTCATGGCGTTCACGAGTGTATTGCTGTTGGCGATCGTCCGCGGCTGCGGGCCGAACCCGGCCGCGTACGAACCGTCCGACAGAACGTGCTGGGCGTAAAGGCCGGAGCCGGCGGTGGTATCCATGAACACCGCCCAGACGCCGTCGTTGCGGTCCGCGAACGTCACGTAGGAAGCCGGCTGCTGCAGCACCGCGGCCGGCGACAGGGCGATGCCGTCGGGGAGGTCGATCGGGGCTGCGATGGAGTCGTCGAACGCGAGGGAGCAGAGCAGGACCAACAGGAGCGTGCGTCGCACGGGGGGTACCTCCAGCACGCGATTGTGCCGCTCCCGGCCGCCAGACTCCAGTGAGAATGACGTTCAGGGATGCTGCGGGCCGCGAATTCTGCTCCCCGGCCGTGCGGTTCAGCAGCACTACACCTGGCCGGGGCTGCTCACTGGCTGCCATGCCCCCCCCGGGTGCTTGCCCGGCCTGCTCCCCGCGGACTATGTTGGCGGCGTCTGCGACCCCACCCCGTAAGATCCCTCTGGAGGACGCCATGGCGCTTCGCGAGAAGGCCGAGATCGTCGACGCCGACGGCCTGCGCCGCATCGTCACCCGCATCGCGCACGAGATCGTCGAGCGCAACAAGGGTGTCGATGACCTGGTGCTCGTGGGTATCCGCCGCCGGGGCGTGCCGATCGCCAGCCGAATCGCGGAGAAGATCAAGGAGTTCGAGGGCCGCGCACCCGCCGAGGGCAGCCTCGACATCACGCTCTACCGCGATGACTTGTCGACCATCGCGGCCCACCCGGTGGTGGGCACGACCGAGATCCCGGTCGACATCAATGGCAAGATCGCCGTGCTGATCGACGATGTGCTCTACACCGGCCGCACGGTGCGCGCCGCGATGGACGCTTTGATCGACTTCGGCCGCCCGCGCACCATCCAACTCGCCGTGGTCATCGACCGCGGCCACCGCGAGTTGCCGATTCGCGCCGACTTCGTGGGCAAGAACGTGCCCACGTCGAAGCGGGAGGTCATCGGCGTGAAGCTCATCGAGATCGATGGCATCGACAGCGTGGTGATCAAGGAGTTCGACGAGTAGCTGGCCTCGGCCCTCGCCCCGCACGCGTCAGCGGACGCGCACGAGCATCCGTTCAGCGCTGTGCAGCGGCGTGCGCACCCGCACCCGGTAGACGCCCGCCGGCAGTCCGCCAGCGTCGGCGGCCGGCATGACGTGCGGCCCTGGAGCGAACCTCCCGAGTTCGCGTTCGAGAACCCGCCGGCCGGCGATGTCGAACACCTCGAGCATCACCGTGGCCTCCAGTTGCAGCGCGAAGCTCACGCTCCACGGCCCGCGCGAGGGGTTCGGGCTCAGCGGACGAAGCTCGAGTACACGCAGCGGAAGTGGCGGCTTCACGCCGAGCGCGGCGCGTGTCATGCGCTGCAGCTTGGGTGCCACGTAAGGACCGTCGATCGAGCCGATGCCGGCGAACAAGTAATCGCCGAGCAGGACCGCGTCGGCGAACACATGGCCGCTGTGCGTTCCGCACACCACCGTGCCACTGTCGGGCCAGCCGGCGACGGGAGCGCCCCCGCCATCGAGTTCGATGACGCGCGCGAACGACGAGTCGTGCGCGGGGACCGCCGGGTACGCGGCGAGCAGATGGCCGTCGGGAAGCGGCACGAACAGGAGGGGTACCGCGGGACCCGACCACGTGGCGGGCACCCCTTCGAGCGCCGGGCCCCACGTGGGTGAGCCGGACTCATCGAGTGTCTGGTAGCGTGCGGTCCCAAGCGCATCGAGCCATGCGATGGCGTGGGTTGCACCGATGCTCGCGGTCGCGACAGGACCTTGGCTCACAGTGCCCTGCTCGATCCCGAGCGGCCCCCACAGTTGATTGCCAGCGTCGTCGAGCCATTGCGTGCCGATATGACGCTCGAGCGTGGTCAAGTTCGTGAGCCCGGCTGCGATGAACGTGTAGCCGAACACGTCCACGGTGATCCCGAGCACCGCTTCGGCCTCGTTCGGCATGTCGAGCACCTGGGAACCGAACGCGCCCCAGAGCGACTGGCCACTCTGGCTGACGCGCGCGGCCAGCAAGCTGGTGTTGCCGGCCGGCGATGGGAGCGGCCGCGTCACGACCACCACGGCACCGTTCTGCCGATCACTGATGACGTTCAGCGCGCTGCGGGGCACGTTCGAGGGCAGCAGGTCGCGACCGGCGAGTCCGCCGGTCCACTGCGGTGTGCCGTCCGGCGAGAAGCGCTGCGCCCGGGTCGCGACATTGCCTGTGGTGCCCAGGGCCTGCAGCCAGGCGACGACGACGCCGCCCGCGCCGTCCTCGACCATGTCGGCCCAGACGTTCGGGACTTCGGGCGTTCGGAGCGCGGGCAGCACGATGCCCTGGTCGGGCCAACCCGGGTACAGCACGCCGGCGCTCGTGACGTGCAGCAGCCGCGCGATCGCGGTCTCCCAGCAGCGCACTTTCGGGAGGAATGGGTTGCACGCTCCGACCAGCACCCACGCGCCGCCCTCGCCATCGGGCAGGACACGCACGAGCTGCGAGCGTGGCTGGTCGGTGGGTGAGAGCGCGGGAATGAAGAACACCGCGCCCTCCGCGGGCAGGTTGGGATCGAGCCGGCCCTGTTCGAGCACGTGGTGCAGCCGTAGCGTGCCTCGCCCGTTCGTGGGGCCGCTCTTGTCCTCGCCGGTGGAGTGCGCGCTCACGGCCAGCAACCCGAGGCCCCCGTCGCTCAAGAGCCGAACGGTGCGGCCTTCGCAGCCGGGCAGCGTGATGCCGTGGTCCCACGCACAGGTCGGGGGCTGGGCATGCACTGGCGCGTTGGCGAGCGTCAGGAGCGCCATGATCACGACCGTGCTGCAGCGCGAAGGACATCCAAGTGCCCGGATCATGTCATGAGCCTAGCACCGGCCGATCGCGCGGGAAGGCCAACTGTCGGGGATCCCTGGCTCCCGTGCCACCGCTGCGACCCGGTTCACGAAGGCAGCCGCTGGCGGACGGCCGCTCCGGCAGCAGCGGGTGCATGGCGCCTCGGAAGGGCCGGCCGCGCGGGCTGGGGCCTGCGGTATGGGAGCATTATTCACCGAAGAATATTCTGCATTTTATAACATCTTCAGTACGCTATTCACTTGAATCGGTTCTTTGGCAGAAGCATCATCAAGCCACACTCGGAGGTGATGCCATGCTCGACGACCTCGATGCCATCGACCGCAGACTGTTGGACATGCTCCAGAAGGAAGGCCGCACCTCCAACGCCGATCTGGCGCGCGCCGTGAAGATGGCGCCCAGTGCCGTGTTCGAACGCGTGCGCCGGCTCGAACCGACGGCGTCATCCGTGGTTACCACGCCCGGCTCGACGCCCGTGCGCTCGACTGCTCGCTGCTGGCGTTCATCCTGGTGCGCACCGACGAGCGCATCGGCGAGAACACCGCGGGGGCTGAACTCGCACGCGTGCCCGAAGTGCTCGAAGTGCATCACGTCGCCGGTCAGGACAGTTACCTGGTGAAGGTGCGTGTGAAGGATCCCGAATCGCTGGGCCGGTTGCTGCGCGAGCGCTTCGGCGCCATTCGCGGCGTGCGCTCCACGCAGAGCACGATCGCGCTCGAGACGCTCAAGGAGGACAGTGCGCTGCCGCTCGAGCCGCCGCCCGCGGCAGCCGAAACGGAGCGCCTGCGTGCCTGAGTTGCTCGCCCGGCGAGGGCGCGTGCTGCTGGTGCTGTCGTTCCTGTGCATCTGGTTCGTGTGGGGCAGCACGTTCCTGACCATCCGGCATGTCATCCACACCATCCCGCCGCTGCTCATGTGCGGGCTGCGGCTGCTCGCGGCCGGTGCGCTGCTC
>JANMAX010000258.1:0-11326 GCA_031360075.1 bacterium
CGAGCATCTGGTACGGGACGCGCTGGGGCGCATCACGCAGGTCGATGAGACGATCGCCGGCTCGAGCACGAGCCGGGCGTACGGCTACCACGCGGCAGGCTGGCTCGACAGCGTCTCGACCGGGGTCAACGCCACGAGCCGCACGTACCAGTACGACGGCAATGCCCCGGGCGGCAACGGCAACCGCGGCCAGAACCGCCGGCTGGAGTGGCCCGAGTAGCACGCCGCGTCCCGTTCAGATTGCCCAACCCCCTCTGGCGCTGTAGCTTTCGGCGATTGCCGCGCCTCGGACTTGGCGCGGTTCCCGGCTCGCGCTGACCACAGAAGATAGGGACATCACCGCATGGCGCTCGTGCGCTTCCTGCAGATCTCCGACCTGCATCTGGGCCGCCCGTTCGCGTGGCTGCCTCCGGACCGGCGTGACCTGCGGCGGCGTGATCAGCAGTCCGCGCTCGAGCAACTGATCAAGCATGCCATCGAGCGCGAAGTGCACGGCATCCTGGTGCCGGGCGACCTCTTCGACGGCGTGCCGGTCGACACGGGCTCGCTCACGTTCGCGGTGCGCGCGTTCTCGGTGCCGGGCTGCCCGCCGGTGTTCATCTCGCCCGGCAACCACGACCCGGCGTCCAATGACAACGCGGCATGGAACTCGCGCCTGCAGCAGGCGCGCGGCACGAACTGGCCGTCGCACGTGCACGTTTTCGATTCGCCGCGCTGGAGTGCGGTGCGGCTGCCCACCGTGCCGGGCGTGCGAGTTTGGGGCCGCGCGTTCCTCACCAGTTCCGGCACCATGGACCGGCCGCTCGCCAGGAGCGCACTCGAAGGAGTCGTCACGCTCGAGCCTGGCATGATCGATGTCGCGGTGTTCCACGGCTCTCGTGAAGGACGCTGCCCGCCGGCACAGAAGATCACCGCACCGTTCTCGGATGCCGAAGTCGCGGCATCGCCATTCGCGTATCACGCCGTGGGTCACTACCACGCGCGCTCCGAGATCGAGCAGGGTTCGGGGAGCGAGGCGCCGTCGCACGGCGTGCGTCTGGCGTACGCGGGCTCGCCCGTGGCGCTCGACTACACCGAACCGGGCGAACATGGCGCCGCCGAAGTCATCATGCGGTTCGATGACTCGGGCTGCTCGGTGGTCGTCGAGTACCTGAAGTTCGACCGCCGCCGCGTCTTGTCGGCGCAGGCCGATGTCACCGGCTGCGCCAGTCCCGAACAGGTCGACCGCCGCATCCTGCACGCGTTGGCCGCGGCCGGTGTGTCCGAGAACGACTTCACGCGCCTGAACCTGATCGGCCGGCTGCTTCCGGGAGTGCGCTGGACCTCGCCCGGCGGCGACGTGTTCGCGCGCGCGTTCCACGTGCGCTGGGATCGCAGCGCGGTGCGCCCGGATCATGATCTGGATGCGCTCCGGAAGAGCGAAGGGCGCACCACCGAAGAGCGTTTCGCGCTCGAACTGCTGCAGAAGATCGACGACGAGACCGATGCCGAGCAGCGCGTCGCGCTGGAGCGCGCGCTCTACTACGGACTCGATGCTTTTCGTGTGCGCGAAGTGCTGCCACAGTGGGAAGAGGTGGCCGAGTGAGCCGCGGGTTCCCCGTGCCCCGCCGGCGGACGGGAGCCGGCGCATGAAGATCCTGCGCCTGCGCGTCGATGGCTTCGGCAAGCTCCAGGGAGAATGGACGTTCGCGCCCGACCGCATGAACGTCGTGCTCGACGACAACGAGCGCGGCAAGTCGTCCCTGTTCGCCGCCGTCTCGGCGGCGCTCTATGGGCTCGACGGCGACCGCCGCACGCACCGCGTGCTCACGCCGCTCGACCGCTGGCGGCCGTGGAACGGCGGCGCCTACCGCGTCGCACTCGATGTCGAGACCACGAACGGCATGTACACCATCGCACGCGACTTCGAGCGCGGCGTCGTGGCGGTGTTCGATCGCACCGGCAGCGAGGTCACGCCGGAGTTCCTGGAAGGCCGCGACGAGTACCCCGTGGGCAAGAAGCTGCTGGGTCTGGACCTTGCCGAGTTCGAGAAGTGCGCGCTGCTCGCACAGGGCGACCTGCACGAGGTCGTGCCCAACGACGAGAAGGCTCGCCGCGCGTCGACGCTGAAGAGCCGGCTCGAGAACGCCGCGGACACGCACATCGGTGACACCAATGCGTCCGAGGCGCTGCGTGTGCTGGAAGACGCGCTGCGGCGCTACAACGCGCACGAGCTGGATTTCACCGGCACCATCGACAACGCCATCGACCGGCTGAACGCCAAGCGCGAGTTTGTCGAGGTCGACATCCGCGAGCTCGACGCCACACTCATCATGGCGCAGGCGCCGCTGGAGGACCTGCATCAGTTGGCGCAGGAAGAGCGCCGGCTCCAGGACCTGCTGCGCGAACTCGAGAACGAGCGCCGCGCCGGGCTCGCGGTCGATGTGCGCCGCCAGCTCGAGGACCACGAGGCGGCGCAGAACGAAGTCGCGCGCCTCGAGGCGGAGGCCGCCGGACTGTCGGGCTCCGCGAGTCTGCCCGCCAACGCCGAGGTCGAGCTGCGCGAGACCATCGCGCGCCACGAAGAAGCGCTGCGCGGCATCGAGGGCCTGGAGTCGCGCCGCCGCGACGAACTGGCGCGCGAACGTGAAGCCATCGCCAAGGAACGTCAGGACCTGGCGGCGTACGACGAATTCGCCGCCGAAGACGCCGACCGCTGTGTGGCGCAGGCGTCCGAGTTGCGCCACCTGATCATGCAGGACGCGCTGCTGCGCCATCAGGTGTTCGAGCTGCGTGACGTGCTCGCCGGCAAGGGATACGAGCCCGAACAGATCCAGTTCTTGCAGCAGCGCTTCGGCGACCTGCCGGCCGACCGCCAGCGGCTGCTGCGCGCACAGGCCGAGTTGAACCTGCAGTTCCAGACCGAATCGGCCATCCTCGAACAGCAGCGCTCGAGTGCCACCGAGACGCTCCGCGCCGTGGATTCAGCGCGCGGTGCACGGCGCACGCCGGGCTGGATCTCGATCGCCATCGGTGTGGCGGCCATCATCGCAGGGGGCGCGGCACTGGTGCTGAAGGGCTCGAGCCCGATGGCGCTGGCATTGCTGGGCATCGGCACGGTGCTGGCCGCCACCGGCGGCGTGCTGCTGACGACGGCCGCGCGCACGCGCGCCGATGACCGCGACGACGCGCTGTCATTGCTGGCCGAAGCGCAGGGCCGCATCAACGCGCTGCACCGCCGCCGGGCCGAGAACGAAGCCGGGCTCGTCGATCTGGCGCGCATGATGGGCTACCGCGACAGCGTCGACCTGCTGCGCCAGTTCGGCGACTACGCGCGGCTGGTCGAGGATTCGGGCCCGCTGGTGCGCGCACAGGAACAGCTCGAGGGCGCGCAGCAACGCCGCCAGGCGCTGGTCGATCAACTGGCGCCTGTGGTCCAGGCCATTGGGGAGTCCGCGCTCACCCCGGAGCTGCTCGACAAGGTGGCGTACGAAGCACGGCGCTCACTTAATGCGCGCGCCCGCCTGGCCGATCTTGAGCGGGGCTTTAACTGGGTCGAAGAAGAGAAGCGCGTGCTCGAGGCGTCCGCGAACGCCATGAACGAGCGTGCCGTGCGGCTGCTGCAGTCGGCCGGCATCACGTTCGATCCGGCGCGCGGCTGGGCGCATCATATCAACGAGCTGCGCCGCCGCATGGAAGGCCGCGTGCGCTACGGCATGGTGGTCGAGGAGCTCATTCCAGCGGCGCGCCGCCGGCTGCACCCCGAGCACGAAGTGGCGCAACGCCGCCGTCAGCTCGAGATGCTCGTGGCCGGTGGCGAACTGCCCGCGCAGTCCCGTTCGTCCGCCGACATCGAGTTCGAGGTCAAGCAGACGCGCAGCAAGCTCGAGGAGACCCAGCGCCGGCGCAGTGACGTGCGTGTCGAGGTCGAAGAGGTGTGGCGCCGCCACGCGCAGCGCCGCCCCGATCTGGGCCACCAGCAGGAGCGCCTGGGCCGTGCCATCGAACGCGCCCGCCGCTTCAAGCAGGCGGTCGAGATCGCCCGCGACACCATCGAGCGCGTCGCCACCGACACGCACCGCAAGTGGGCCGACTTCCTGAACGATCGCGTCGCGGCAATTCTGAAGTCGTTCGGTTCATCGGTCGAAGGGCTGCGCTTCGGCGAGGACCTGGACTTCTCGGTGCAGCTCACCGACGGCCCGCTGGTGTCACGCGGCAAGGCGCACTTGCAGCTCTCGGCCGGCGCACGCGACCAGCTCTACCTGGCGGTGCGGCTCGCGATCAGCGAGTTCCTGTCCAAGGGCACCGAGCCGCTGCCGCTGTTGCTCGACGACGTCTTCGCCACCAGCGACGACGACCGCCTGCGTGCCGGCATGCGCGCGCTGCTCGAGAGCTTCGGCGCGGGGCACCAGGTGTTCCTCACCACCTGCCATCGCGGCCGCATGATCGACCTGCAGCGCGCGGACGCCGAGTTGTACCGCGACCGCGTGCACGTCGTGGACCTGCGCGTCGGCACGACGAACGCCCGCCCGAACACCGCGAGCACTCCGAGCACGCCGACCACTCCGCGGCGGTAGCGCTGGTCACGAACATCGCTGCGGGCGCGGACCGATCGTGAGTGCGGCATCCTGAGCCGAACCAGCAACCCCCTCGCTGGGGATTTCGCGCCACCCCACCAATGGCGTTCGCGCCCCCGCTCGCGCGGACATCCCGGCGACGCCGGTCCACGCCGGGTTGCCCCCGTCGCGCCGTGACCGCATCGTGCGCGACCATGTCCCGTTCCTTCCGGCTCGCCATGATGTGGTTGCTCGCCGCCGAGGCGTGCTATGCGGTCATGCGCGTCACCGCCCGGCTGAGTGCTTCCGCGAGCACGTTGCCGTGGGCCGAGATCGCGGCCGTGCGCTTCCTGCTCGGCTCTCTGGTGCCGCTGGCGTCGGCGCGCATCCGCAAGGTCCCGCTGCGCGTGGTGGACGCCCGCAATGCCTGGCTGCGGTCGTTGTTCGGCACCGGAGGCGCTTTGTCGTTGTTCTACGCGCTCGGCACGCACGCATTGTCGGTGGGCGATGCCACGACGCTGTATTCCACCGCACCGTTGTGGGTCGCGCTGCTGTCCGGGCCGGTGCTGGGTGAGCGTGTCGGCTGGGTGGTGTGGCTGGCGGTGTGCGCGGGCTTCGCCGGTGTGGCGACGTTGCTGCACGCGGGGTTCCGGAGCGTCGGGCCCACCGGGCTCATCGTGCTCGCCGGTGCGCTCAGCTATGCGCTCGCCATCTTCCGGGTGCGCCGGCTGTCATCGCGTGAATCCAGCGAGGCGATCGGTTTCCACATGTCGATCACCGCGGGCGTCGTCATGCTGGCCATCGCGCTGCCGTCCCTGCAGCCGATCCCGGTCGCGGCCATGCTGCCGCTGGGCTTGAGCGCGCTCGCCGGCGGCGTGGGCCAGACCATCATCGCGCGCGCCTACGCGCACGAGTCGGCGTCGCGGCTGGCGGCGTTCAACTACGCAGGTGTGGTGTTCACCTATATGCTCGAGGTGGCGCTGTTCCGGCGCGTGCCCGAGACGCACCAGATCGTGGGTGCGCTGGTGGTGATCGGCGCCGGCGTGATGGTGTCGGTGCTGGCGGCGCGCCGCGTGGCCGCACCACTGGCGCAGGAGCCCGCCGAGTAGCGGGCTGGCCGGCTCAGGAGCCGCGGCGGCGGCCGTCGCGCTGGGCCGCGAAGCGCACGTAGAGCTCCTCGAACTGCTCGCGGGCGCGCTTGGCCTTGCGCAGGTACTTCAACGCCGAGGACATGCTCGGATCGACCCGGAAGCAGACCAGAGGCAGGTCGCGCGCCAGGCCATCCCAGCCGAAACGGTCGACCATCGTGCGCAGCATGGCCTCGAGGGTCAGTCCGTGCAGGGGATTATTCGGTTGCCCGGCGGACATCAGAGCGGCTCCATGGCGGTCGGGAGGAGTGGCGAGGTCGGATTCCCGCAGCATACGCGTTCGGGCTGCCCGCCATGCAGCCCGGGGCGGCCGCCGGCACATTCCGCCGTTGACCGGCGCTCCGCCTGCCCTATTCTCGTCGACTCAAGTCCACCGCACTCCCCCATCGCGGAGATCCCGATGAAGCGCCTGCTCCTCACGCTCACCGTCCTTGCCGGTCTGTTCCTCGTGGTCGCGCTCTGCGTGGCGCCCTCGGATGCGCAATCACCCGCGTCCAGTGCCGGTCTCGCCACTCCGGGGCCGGCCGGTGCGCTGGCGCCCAGCGGTCTCACCGGTTTCGATGCCGCGGGCGGGGCGGCCGAACTGGCGCGCGAGGCCGTGCTCGCCGCGAGCCTGCGCCCCGACACGTTGCGCCGCCACCTGCGCATCCTCTCGGAAGAGCCGCACGTCGCGGGCACGCCGGCCGACCGCGCCACCGCGGACTACGTGCGCCAGCGGCTCGCGGCCTACGGCTGGGATGCGCAGATCGTCGAGATACCGGTGTGGATCAACTATCCCAAGCTCTCGAAACTCGACCTGGTCGAGCCGGTGCAGGAGACGCTGGCGGTGCGCGAGACCGGCGTGATGTGGGACAAGGACGGCAGCGCGGGCACGGTGTTCGACGCGTTCCATGGCTACTCGGCCAGTGGCGATGTGAGTGCGCAGGTCGTGTACGCCAACTACGGCGATGTCGAGGACTTCAACAAGCTGCTCGCCATGGGCATCGACATCCGCGGCCGCATCGCGCTGGTGCGCTACGGCAAGGTGTTCCGCGGGCTCAAGGTGCGCAATGC
Source organism: bacterium (assembly GCA_031360075.1). Classification (GTDB taxonomy): domain Bacteria; phylum Eisenbacteria; class RBG-16-71-46; order RBG-16-71-46; family RBG-16-71-46; genus JAIOPA01. The sequence goes on from JANMAX010000258.1 coordinate 6,737, forward strand.
CGAGCGTGCCGGTGCAGTTGGCGTGCTCATCTACAGCGACCCGGCCGACGACGGCTACGCGCAGGCCGACACATATCCGCGCGGCCAGGGCCGCCCGGCCGATGCCATCCAGCGCGGCAGCGTGCAGTTCCTGTCCGAGGGTCCCGGCGACCCGGGCACGCCCGGCTGGCCGTCCACCGCCGGCGGCAAGCGCCTGAAGCACGAGGACATGAAGACCGTGCCGCGCATCCCGTCGCTGCCGATCGCGTATGCCGAAGCGCAGAAGATCCTGGCTCGGATCGAAGGTCCGCGCGTGCCGCTCGACGCCTGGCAGGGCGCGCTGCCGCTCACCTATCACGTCGGCCCGGGCCCGGCACTCGTGCATCTGCAGAGCGTACAGGACTGGGCGGTGCGTCCGATCTGGAACGTCATCGCCACGCTCAGGGGCCGCGAACAGCCCGAACAGTTGGTCATCGCCGGCAACCATCGTGATGCATGGAACCACGGTGCGGTGGACCCCAACAGCGGTACCATCGCGCTGCTCGAGATGGCGCGCGGCATCGGCTTGCTGGCGCAGAACGGCTGGCGGCCGCGCCGCACGCTCATGCTGTGCTCGTGGGACGGCGAGGAGTACGGACTGCTCGGCTCCACCGAGTGGGCCGAGGCCAATGCCGCGCTGCTCACGAAGCACGCGGTCGCCTATCTGAACGTCGATGTCGCGGTCTCGGGCGACAACCTGCGCATCAACGGCAGCCATGCGCTCGAGGCGTTGTTCACTGAAGCCATGCGCGATACTCGTGAGCCGCTTCAGAACCGCTCGGTGTGGAACGCCGTCATCGATCGCGCTTGGGCGGATGGCAGGAACGCCTGGTCCCAGGCGAACCGCATGCGGCGCTACCGCGGCGAGCTCGCACGGGCGTTCTCGTGGGAGATCTCGTCGCTCGGATCGGGCTCGGACTACACCGCGTTCCTCGATCATCTTGGCGTGCCGAGTGCCGACCTGCGCTTCGAGGGTTTGCAGGGCACGTACCATTCGATGTACGACGACTTCGAGTTCGTCGACCGCGTCGTCGATCCGGGTTACCACCATCACATGGCGATGACCGAACTTTGGTCGCGCTGCATGCTGCGTCTGGGCGAAGCGCCCGCGCTGCCGTTACGCTACAGCGCGACCGCCGAGTTCGCGCTTGACCAGCTGGCGGCACTCGCCGATCGCGCCGAGGACATCAGCGCGGGCAAGCCCGACTCACTGCGTCTGTCCGCAGCGGTGGCCCCGGCGCTGGAGTCCGCGAAGCGTCTGCTGAGTGTGTCGCTCGCCGCCGAGCGTGCGGTCGATGCCGCGGTCGGCCGGCTGGGCGGGGATCCGGCGGGCTACAACGCCGCCGTGGTGCGCGCCGAACGGGCGCTGCTGGGGCCGGGGCTGCCGGGCCGCACGTGGTTCCGCCACGAGCTGTACGCACCCGGACTCAACACCGGTTACGCGCCGGTGCCGCTGCCGCGTCTGGGGCAAGCCGTGCTCGATGGCGATGCCAAGGGCTGGGCGGTCGGTGTGCGGCCCGTGGCCGACGCGCTCGACCGCGTGCGCGCGGAACTGGAGAAGGTGAAGTAGCTGCGCACCGCGGTGCGTCAGGGCAGGCCGCTACCGCGCCGGCTCTTGAGGCTCTTCGCCTTCTCGGCGGCCGCAGACAGGTTGTCCATGGCGAGCCGGAGCACATCGGCGGCTTCGTCCGTGGTGATGACGCCGTCCTGGATCAGCTTGGCTTCAGCCGAGGTGAAGTCGAGCAGCGTGGCGATGTCGGTGCCGCGCTCGTAGCGCTGCGCCAGACCCTTGTCATCGAGATGCAGGAACGCCGTGCCGGGCATGGCCGTGAGCGCGTTCGCCACGGAATCCGAGAACACGGTCTGCGAGCGCAGCACCTCGATGTCGGCCACCAGTTGCGCGGCCTCGACATCACCCTGGTCGGCCAGCGTGCCGAGCGACGACTGCAACGCAGTTTCGCGAAGCTTGAGTTCCTTGGCCACCTTCGATTCACAGCCGGTGAGCAGCGCGCTCGCGGCCGACAGCGCGATCAGCAGGCCGATCACGAGCGTGACCGCCGAAACAGGGCGCGAGCGCCGGTCGCCGGTGCGTGAAGTTCCATCCATGGGTGCGGGCTCCTTTCGGGGCATACAACGTAGCACACCGTCATGCCCCCGAGCCCCGGCGGGCACGGCCGGCCAGTACGCGCTCGATGTCAGCCAGCGTGACCCCGCCGGCGCGTGCCGCCACCAGCGCGTGATACACGAGGTCCGCAGCCTCCTCGGCGGTCCGTGCCGGGTCGGCGTCCGCCAGCGCGGTGACCAGTTCGGCGCATTCCTCGCCGAGTTTCTTGAGCCGCAGGTTGCGGTCGGCGAGCAGGCGCCGGGTATAGCCCGGCGGGCCGCTGTTGCCGCCGGTCATGCGCGCTTCGATCGTTCTCGCCAGTTCCGCGAGCGCGCCGAGCGCCGCCGTTCCGAAGCAGCTCGGTTCCCCGGTGTGGCACGCCGGCCCGCGTTGATCGACGCGGGCCAGCACGGCATCGCCGTCGCAGTCGGCGGTGAGTGTGACCAGGCGCTGCGTGTGCCCGCTGGTTTCGCCCTTCCGCCACAACCCGCGTGTGCGCGAACGGTAGTGCATGTCGCCGCTCGCGAGCGTGCGTTCGAGCGCTTCGCGGTCCGCGAACGCCACCATGAGCACCGCGCCCGTCGTGGCGTCCTGTGCGACCACGGTCACGAGGCCGGCGCTCTTGGCGAAGTCGAGCGCGTCCAGGTCCGTACTCGTGAGCAGGACGGCGCTCATGACAGGCTCCGCACCGGCACGCCGCTCGCGGCCAGTTCGCGCTTCAAGTCGGCCAGCACGAGCGTGCCGTCGTGCAGCACGCCGGCCAGCAGTGCCGCGTCGGCACCGGCGTCGCACAGCACCTGCCGCACGTGCTCGGCAGTGCCCGCACCGCCCGAAGCCACCACCGGCACACGCACTGCGCGGCTCACCGCGCGCGTCAGCTCAAGATCGTAGCCAGCGCGGCCGCCGTCACGATCGACACTGGTGAGCAGGATCTCACCCGCGCCCTCGCGTTCACACGCCCGCGCCCATGCGACCGCGTCCAGTCCTGTCTCGACGCGGCCACCGCGCGTCACGACGGTCCACGATCCGTCCGCCGTGCGCCGGGCGTCGATGCTCGCGACCACGCACTGGCTGCCGTAACGCGCCGCGGCATCGCGGAGCAGGCCGGGGCGCTCCACCGCGGCGGTGTTGACGCTCACCTTGTCGGCGCCGGCCCGCAGCACTTCGCCGATGTCGGCGACCTCGCGCACCCCACCGCCCACGGTGAGCGGCACGAACAAGCGTTCGGCCGCGCGCCGCACCACCTCGAGCAGCGTGTCGCGGCCCTCATGGCTGGCGGTGATGTCGAGCAGCACGATCTCATCGGCGCCGCCGGCCTCGTGCCGGGCCGCCAGTTCCACCGGATCGCCGACGTCGCGCAGGTCCACGAAGCGCGTGCCCTTCACGGTGCGGCCGCGGTCGACATCCAGGCAGGCCACGATGCGGCGCCGGAGCGTCATCGCGTCTCCTTGGCTGGCGCGTCCGACCAGCGCACGCCGCCCTTGGTGCTGTTCACTTCGCCCGCGGTGCGCACGGCGTCGCGCAACGCGAAGCCCAGGCCCTTGAACGCGGCTTCCACGACGTGGTGCCGGTCGCGTCCGCACAGCACACGCACGTGCAGCGTGGCGCGTGCCTCGGTCGCGAACGAGCGGAACCAGTGAGAATAGAGCGACGACGGCAGCGGCGTGGAGGCATACGGCCGGTCCCCAAGGTCCAAGGCGACCTGCACCAGCGCGTCGTCCATCGGCACCAGCGCGTCGGCATAGCGCACGCGCGCCTCGGGGGCCGCGCGCCGCACCGCTTCACCGAGCGCGATCGCGGTGTCCTCCACCAGATGGTGCCGCAAGTCGCCCTTGGCCTCGAGTGTCAGCGTCATGCCGGCATAACGCGCGAGAGTCTCGAGCATGTGCGTCAGGAAGCGGTCGCTGGTGTCGATGCGCGATTCGCCGGGGGTGAGTTCGAGCGTCAACTGGATCGAGGTTTCGCGGGTGTCGCGTCCGATACGGATCATGAGCAGTACTCCTGTGAGAGGCGGCGGGCGTCGAGCGCGCCGGTGTAAAGCGACATGCCGAGCACCACGGCAGCGATGCCGAGCTGGTCGAGTGCACGCAGATCGTCGACCGTCGTGATGCCACCCGAGGCCTGCACCGGGTGGCGGGTGTGGCGCAAGACCTGTTCGTAAAGCGCCAGGTCGGTGCCGGCCAGCAGTCCTTCGCGATGGACCGCCGTGACCAGGACCGCGGCCAGCGGCAGCGGCTGCAGTGCGGCGAGCACGACTTCGAGCGAACTCGCGTGTGTCTCCTGCCAGCCGTGCGTCACCACCTGCGCGCCACGCACGTCGGCCGCCACCACGATGCGTCCCGGGTGACGCGCGGCAGCGGCGGCGAGCCAGTCCGGATCCTCGAGCGCACGGGTGCCCACCACGACGCGCGTCGCTCCCGCGGCGAGCCGTGCGGCGATGCCCGCGTCGTCGCGCACGCCGCCCCCCA
>JANMAX010000260.1:0-3655 GCA_031360075.1 bacterium
GCACGACGCTTCCGTCCGGCACCGGCTGCCCGCCGACGCCGGGCGCGCCCAACCGTTGCGGCGTGGTGGCGGCCCGGCGTTCGAGTTGGGGGCAGGTGAAATCGCTCTACCGCTGAACCGTGCGAGGAGCCGGGCATGCCAGGCTCCGTGGCGATTCATCGGCGGACGGCTCTCGCGGGACCGGTACCCGTCGCACCCGGCTTGGCGCAAGCACGGCCTGACCAGGGCGCCGGCGGCGGGATCGGACTGCACAGAGCGCGCTCGGACCGAGCTGCCGTGGTCGCGACGCGGCACCTCGGCCGGGCGCGTTGTTTGTGCTGTGGCGCCGCCGCCGGGGTCGCAAACCTGTTCGCGGTTTCCCCGGATGCCGGGGGGGATGCCGCCCCGAAATGTGGGCTGGCCAGCCGTGGGAACGCTCGAAAGCCCCGAACCTGCGGACGGATTGACGGGACGCGCGCCAGGGCCTAGTTTTCTCGGCCCGACTTCGTGCGGAAGTGGCGGAACTGGCAGACGCACTAGATTCAGGTTCTAGCGCCCGCAAGGGTGTGGGGGTTCAAATCCCCCCTTCCGCACCATCACCTCTTTTCGCGACCCGGACGAGCCCGTCCCGGGCGGCCAGCAGCCCCGGCCGCCCGCGTGCCTCTGCCCGTGCCGCCGGGGCCGCGGAATATGCCCGACGCCGCTGAATCAGCCGACCGGCTCGTCGCCCAGAATCGCAAGGCGTGGCACGACTACACCATCCTCGACACCATCGAGGCGGGAATCGTGCTGGCCGGCACCGAGGTGAAGAGCCTGCGCAACGGCAAGGCGAGCCTCCAGGAGTCGTGGGCCACGCTCGACAACGGCGAGGTGTTCGTCCACCAGATGCACATCCCCCCTTACGAGATGGGCAACCGCTGGAACCTGGACCCGGTGCGCGTGCGCAAGCTGCTGCTCCACCGCTCCGAGATCGACAAGCTGTGGAAGGCGATCGAACAGAAGGGGCACACGCTCATCCCGCTCAAGCTGTACTTCATCCGTGGTCGCGCCAAGTTGCTGTTGGGTGTCGCCAAGGGCCGGAAGTCGCACGACAAGCGCGAGGCCATCGCGACGCGCGAGGCCAAGCGTGAGATGGACCGCGTCCGGCGGCACGCAGGCCGCGAATGAGCACGCCGGTGCGCGCGGGCGGAGGGTGGGGTTCGTCCTGGCTCATGCTGGCGCTGGCCGTGCTGACGCCCGCGCTGCCGATGGCCATGGTGAGCGCGGCGAGCGCAAGTCCGCCGAGCACGGTGGCAAACGCCGCCGCGAGTGCCGACCAGACTGGCGCCGGCACCGCGGAGCCCAAGCCTGCCGCCACGAAGCCCAAGCCTGCCGCCACGAAGCCCAGGCCTGCCGCCACGAAACCCAAGCCTGCCGCCACCAAGCCCAAGCCTGCCGCCACCAAGCCCAGGCCTGCCGCCACGAAACCCACGGCCGCCGCCACGAAGCCCAAGCCTGTCGCCGCCAAGCCCGGGCCTGCGCTCACGACGCCCTCGGGTACCGCCACGCCGCCGCGCGCGCGTGGCGCCGCCAAGCCGGTGTTGCCCGGTGGCATGACGCGCCGTGTCCCCTCCCAGGCCGAGAGCCGCGCCACCGCGCTGCGCGCCGCGGTCGACAGCGCCCGTGTGCCCGCGGGACTTGGCGTGGCGTGGGCGCCGGTGGCACGCCTGAACGGCGTGCCGGTGGTGGGCGTCAATGACCTGGCGCGGCTGTTGGGCGCCACCAAGTTCTGGCGTGCCGATGTCCGCAAGATCGTGCTGCGCTCGGGCGAGCACCGGCTGGCCTTCACGGTCGACAACCCGTTCGTGCTCGTCGACGACCGCACCGTGCAGCTCGAGCACATGGTCGTGCTGCGCTCGGGGGAGCTGCAGATCCCGGTCGAGTTCATGCGGCAGTTGCCGCAGGACGGTACGTGGCCTCGCCTGGCCTATGACGCGGACTCGCGGCAGTTGCGCATCGCGCCGGCGGCCGGCTTCGTCGGTGCGCCGCGCGGCGAGACGCGCGGCGCGCTCACCGTGCTGGTGGTGCCGAGCGAACATGCCGGCGTCGCCGCGGTCACGGGGCAGAGCCGCGCGCGGTTCCGCCTGCGCGTTGCGGGCGCGCTCGCCGGTGCACTGCCCGATTCGCTGCCGGACGACGGTCTGGTGCGCGACCTCCAGGTGTCGCCGGTGCCTGGCGGCTTGACGTTCGAACTCGCGCTCGACCCCGCCGCCGTGGGCTGGCGGCTGGAGCGCGATCCGGTGGCGGGCCGCGTCGAGTTGACGTTCGGGCGCATCGCCCAGGGCTTCCAGCCGTTCGCCACCGAGGGCGCGCCGGGGCCGCGCCTGCTGCGCACCGTCGTGCTCGATCCCGGGCACGGCGGCAGTGATGCCGGCGTGCGCGAGGGCGGTGTCGAGGAGAAGGCGCTGACGCTCGAGCTGGCCCGCATGGTGGCCGAGGAACTGCTGCAGCGCGGCCATGTGCGCGCGGTGCTCACCCGTCGCGACGATCAAGACCTGACCCCCGACGCGCGCGCCGAGACCGCAAACCGGGCGCATGCCGATGCCGTCGTGTCGCTGCACTTCGAGACCCTGCCCGACGCGCGCGCGACCGGCAGGCTGGCGTGGTGTCCACCGGCGCGGCCATCGGGGAGTGCGCCCCCGGCCGCGGGACTTGTGGCACTGGTGCCATGGCGCGACATCGCGCTCGAACGCGCGGTCGAGAGCCGCGGTCTCGCCGAGAGCGTGACCGCCGCGCTCGAGCGCCGCGGCTTCGGACCCACCAGCGTGCGCGAGCGCCTGCCGCTCGCACTCGTCGGGGTCCAGGCGCCCGGTGTGTTGCTCGAGTGCGGCACGCTGACCAACGCCGACGAACGCGCCCGGTTGCTGGCGCCCGGGGGCCTGCGCGCGCTGGCGGTGGCGATCGCCGAGGGGGTGCTGTCGTGGCAGCGCAACCCGTGAGGCGGGGCCGGCGCCGGCTGATCGTGGCGGGTGCGCTACTCGTGGCCGCGGCACTGGCATGGCGGGCGTGGCTCGAACGCCCCGCGGACCGTGTGCCGCCGGAGGCGGCCAGCGATTCCACCAGCGTTGGCCTGCGCGCCGTCACACTGTGGTTCGCGAGCCCCGATGGCGACAGCCTGGTGGCCGAGCCGCGCGAGATGCCCGAGCAGACCGGCGTGCACGAGCGCGTGGCCGCGCTGGTGGCCGCGCTGGAGCAGGGCCCGCGGCAGGGCGGAGTGCGCACGCTGCCGCCCGGCACGCTGCTGTTGCACGTCTACCTGGATGACTCGGGGCTCCTGACGCTCGACCTTTCGCGTGCGTTCCGGCAAGCTTTCACGGGTGGGGCGCGTGCCGAGGAGCTGGCACTGGGCTCGCTCGTGCGCACGCTCGCGCTCGGAGTGCCCGAGACCAAGCGCATCCGTATCGTGTGCGGCGGGGTGGCGCTGTCCACGCTGGGCGGGCACTTCCCGCTCGACCAGCCGCTCGATCCCGACGACTGGCCCTAGTCCGACGACCGTACGCAGCACCGAGCATGACCTGCGTGCGACACGGCGCAACGCCGAACGCTTGACCGAGCTCAAGACCGCACTCAAGACCGCACTCAAGACCGAACTCAAGACCGGGCTCAAGACCGAGCACAAGACCGCACTCAAGACCGA
>JANMAX010000293.1:0-26657 GCA_031360075.1 bacterium
TCCTCGACGTATCTCCCGGATACGACTTCGTCGTCGCGCCTTGCCAGCGGCCACGATTGCTCGCCGATTCATGCACAGGACTTCTGGGACGAGACACTAGCCCGGGCGATTTCATGAATCGTGAGCCGGGAGGGCCGTCTGCCCATGAATCGCCGCGGTGCTGGCACGGCCGGCCCCGGTTGCCGCAGGCCCGCCGGCTGGTAGCGGCGCTTGGCAGGTAGCGCGAACCCCGGTTAGCTTGGCCGCGCTGGACGGTGGCCGCGCGTGCACGATGCTGGCGAGTCCCAAGGAGCCCTGATGTCCCCGACGTTTCACGACGCGGCGGATCGCGCACAGTTGGCCGCGCGCGGTATCGCGCCCGCGGAGGCCGAACGCCAGTTGGCCGTGCTGGCGAAGCCCGCGGCATGGGCTGAGCTCGTGCGGCCGTGCACGCCTGGCGACGGCATCGAACAACTGGACAGCGCGCGAACCGAAGCGCTGCTCAACACGCATGCGGCTGCGGCGAGTGCCGGGCGTGTCAGTGCGTTCGTGCCGGCCTCGGGCGCGGCGACGCGCATGTTCCAGGACCTGCTCGCGGCACGCGAACTGCCGGGCGAGCTGGCGCCCGCCGGCGTGCGGGCCGGCGTTGACGCCGCGTCCCGGGCGCTGGTCCAGTTCGTCGACGAGCTGCCGCGCTTCGCATTCGCCGAGGCGCTCACGGCGGCGCTCGCCGCGAACGGACACGACTTCGCGCGGTTGCGAGCGGATGGGCCTTGGCGGGCGCTGCTTGATGGCTTCCTCGAGCCCTCCGGGCTCGATGCCGCGCGCTCGCCCAAGGGGCAATTGTGGTTCCACCGCGAAGCGGGCCGCGCCCGCACGGCGTTCGAAGAGCACCTGGTCGAGGCCGTCGAGCTCGCGAGCAGCAGCGACGGTGTGCGCCGTCTCGATGTCACGGTGTCGCCCGAACACCGCGACGGCTTCGAACGGCTGGTGCGCGAGCGCGTACCGGCGCTGGCGGTGGAGCATGGCGGCAGCTGGCGGGTCGCGTTCAGCGCGCAGCACCCCGCGACCGACACGCTCGCGATGGCCCCGGACGGCCGTGCGTGCCGTGATGAACACGGCCGGTTGCTGTTCCGCCCCGCCGGGCATGGTGCGCTGCTGCGCAACCTGGGCGAGTCGGGACGCGACCTGGTGTTCCTCAAGAACATCGACAACGTCGCGGTGTCACGTCTGAGGCCCGCGACCAGCCGTTGGAGCCGCGCACTGGTGGGGCTGGCGGCCGAACTCGCCGCTGGCACCGCCATGCACGTGCGCCGGCTGGCCGCGCACGGGGCCGAGGCGCTGGCGCCGGCGCGCGCGTTCGCGGCCGGCGAACTGGGACTGGAGCTCGCCGCCGGCATCTCGCCCTCGGCCGCAGCGGTGGCGCTCGACCGCCCGGTGCGGGTGTGCGGCATGGTCGCCAACACCGGCGAGCCCGGGGGCGGCCCGTTCTGGGTGCGTGGGGCCCGGGGCGTGACCCGGCAGATCGTCGAATCGTCGCAGGTCGATCCGGCTTCGGCCGCGCAGCAAGCGGTCCTGCGTTCGGCGACGCACTTCAACCCGGTGTTCCTCGCCTGTGCCCTGCGTGACGCGCACGGTCGCATGCATGACCTGACGCGCTTCGTCGACGACGCGGCCGTGATCGTGACGCGCAAGTCGTATGGCGGTCGCGAACTGCTGGCGCTCGAGCGGCCGGGACTCTGGAATGGCGCCATGGCGCACTGGCACACGCGATTCGTCGAGGTGCCGCTGGCGGTGTTCAACCCGGTCAAGACCGTGTTCGACCTGCTCCGCCCCGAACACCAGGGCTAGTGTCCCGGTCCCAGCAGGGTGTGCATGGCTCGGCGAGCCAGCGTGGTCGCTGGCAGGGCGCGACGACGAAGTCGTATCCGGGTGCCACTGCCGAGGAGGAGCCACGCAGCCGGCGGCGACGAGGGCCGTCGAGGCATGTGCTCGACTGGTCGGACAACACACCAGCGGGCTGACGTCAGTCCGCCGCGAGCAACACCAGTGAGCGGCCCGGCAGCATACGCTCGCGCGCGTCGGCGACCGGTTTGGCTTCGGCGAGCGGGGTCCAATCCGCGGGTGCTGCTGCCGCGCTGTCCGCCAGCACCCGCCACGTCCGCCGGTCCGTGGCCTCGGGCAACACGAACTCCACCGGCGATTCCTCGCCGTTCACGAGCAGCAGGAAATCGGGTTCGCCGTCGCCGCGTACATGCATGGCGAGCTTGCGCCCGCCGTGGTCCCAGTCGGGCGGCGCGAGGGATGCACCGTGCCACTCGACACTGCCCGGGCCGCTCGAGCTGAACCAGCCGCTGCCACGGAATGCCCGATATTCGAAGCGCAGCGCCAGCAGCCCGCTGACGAAGCGCTGGAACGACTGCGCGTACGGGGCGGTCTCCCAGTCGAGCCACCAGGATGGTCCGTCGTGGCACCAGGCATTGTTGTTGCCGCGCTGGCTGCGCAGCGATTCGTCGCCCCATCGCCACAGCAGCGCGCCGCGCGAGAGCAGCAGGAGTGCCGCCGTGTTGCGAACTTGACGCTCACGCACCGCGCGCACCACCGGATCGTGTGTCGGCCCCTCGGCGCCACCGTTCCAGGCACGGTTGTCGTCGGAGCCGTCGCGATTCTGTTCGCCGTTCGCTTCGTTGTGCTTGCGGTGGTGGCTGACAAGATCGGCGAGCGTGAAGCCATCGTGCGAGGTGACGAAGTTGACCGAGTGCCCCGGACCGCGCTCCGGCGCGTACAGGTCGGAGGAGCCGGAGAGCCGCGTGGCGAGCGCTCCCGGACCGGTCGCACCGCCGCGCACCCAGTCGCGGACATCGTCTCGGAAGCGGCCGTTGAGCTCGGCGAACCGGCCGTGGTGCGGGAACCGCCCGACGTGGTAGAGCCCGATATCCCACGGCTCGGCGAGGAGCTTGCAATGGGCGAGCACGGGGTCTTCGCACATGCGGCGGATGAGCGGCGGGTCGGCGAGCGGCTCGCCGCGTTCGCCGCGCGTCAGCGTGGAAGCGAGATCGAAGCGGAAACCGTCGACATGCATGTCGCGCGCCCAGAATCGCAGGGCGTCGAGGATCAGGTTGGCGCTCGCGGGGCGCGCGCAGGCGAACGTGTGGCCGCAGCCGGTGAAGTCGAGCTCGCGCCCGAGCGCGTCGGTCAGGTAATAGCTGGCGCGGTCCAGCCCGCGCCACGACACAGGTGCATGCCTGCGGCCGTGCTCACCCGTGTGGTTGTAGACCACGTCCAGGATGACTTCGATCCCGTGCTCGTGCAGTGTGCGCACCATGTCGCGAAACTCGCGCAGCGCCCCGGCCGCCGTGGCATCGAGTGCGTACGCCGTGCGCGGCGCCATGAACGCCAGCGGGGCGTAGCCCCAGACGTTCAGGAGCGGCTCGGCGGACAGCGGGTTCGTGCGAGGGTTGTCGGACTCCTCGAACTCCGCCACCGGCATCAACTGCACCGCGGTGACACCCAACGCCGCGAACCATGCGGCCTTCTCGGCAAGCCCGGCATAGGTGCCGGGCGCCTGCACGCCCGAGCTGGGGTGGCGGGTGAATGCACGGACGTGCGTCTCGTAGATCAGCGAGCCGGCGAGCGGTGTGCCCGGTGGCCGGTCCCCCCGCCAGTCGTAACCCGTGAGGTCGCACACCACGCCGCGGCGCACCCGCCCGCCGGGCGGGCTGTCGGCCCAGCGCTCGGAACCAGCGATCCCGATGGCGTACGGATCCAGCAACAGCGCGCTGGGATCGAAGGCATGCAGCGGGCCGATGGCAGTGGACTCGGCGCGCCACGCGTACTCGGCGCCCGCGCGCACGCCGGGCACGTGGACGTGCCAGACGTCGCCGGTGCGGTGCTGCGCGGCGTCCAGCACCAGTTCGCCACGCGCTGCGCCTCCGGGGGCGAACAGCACGAGGGTCAGCCGGGTGGCATGCGTCGAGTAGACCGCGAAGTTGGTGCCGTGCGGGCCAGGGGTCGCGCCGAGCGGTGCAGGGGATCCGGTCTCGGCCCTCAGCGCCCGGGCGGGCACGACTTCGGATGCGTCCATGCGAAAGGCGGCCTCGCGTGACAGGGGGCGTCCAGCGCCACTGTGGCGCCGACGATGCCCTGCAACCTTACGCGCGTGTACCGGATTCCCCAAGGGGCCGGGGCAGCGCGTCGGAAGCCGGGCAGGGACGACGGGGTCGACGAAGCTCTTCGCGCGCCGGGTTCAGCGAATGCGAACGGCCAGGAGCGCGTTCAGCCCCGCGTGACGAAAAAACCCCGGACCCTTGCGGGTCCGGGGCCGTGGCCGGCGGCTGAGGGCCGCGCTCAGCGTGCCGGCACGAACTTGAGCGAGACGGAGTTGATGCAATAGCGCAGTCCGCTGGGTGCCGGGCCGTCGTCGAAGACATGCCCCAGGTGACCGCCGCAACGTGCGCACTCGACCGCGGTGCGCCTCATGCCGTAAGCGCTGTCAGTCTTCTCGGTCACCGTGTTTTTGAACGCCGGCCGCCAGAAACTGGGCCAGCCCGTACCGGACTCGAACTTGGTATCGGACGAGAACAGTGGCAGCCCGCAGCCCGCGCAGGTGTACGAACCGTCCCGGTGCTCGTTCCAATAGGCACCCGTGAACGCGATCTCGGTGCCCTCCTCGCGCAGCACGTGGAACGCCTGAGCGGACAGCACCCGGTGCCACTCCTCGGCGGACTTGCGGACCGGCTTGAACGCCGGGCCCGCGGGAGCCGTGGACGGGGTGACGGGCTTTCGTGCGGTGGGCTTGTCCCTGGCGGCCGCCGCGCCGGCGCTCAGCGCCAGCAGCAGTGCCATCAGGAAGGCGATCGAGATCACGGGCTTCATGGTTGCGGTCCTCCCGGGTGAGTGCGACGACACCCCCGCTACGCGTGAGCACGGCATCTGGGATGAGCCGGGCAGGCTTGCGGTGTAAGGCCGGAGTCAAACTCGTGGCGCCGGGGCGCCGGGCCTGCTCAGTGTCCGTGAGCGCCAAGTCCAGCCAGCGCCGCCCGGGCCGCTGGCAGGCCCAAGCGCGCCCATTCGATGTACGCGGCGGCTCCGGGGTGCAGGCCATCCGCGGCCAGGAACGCACCGTCGTCGCCATGCCGGCGCGACAGCGTGGTGATGTCGCACCATTGTGCACCCCGTGCCGTCAGGTGGCCGCGCTCACGGGCGTTGAAAGCGTCGATGGCCTGGGCGATGGCCGCGCGGTCGCGGCCGGCCGCGAACCGGGTCACGCCCCAATCCGGGATCGACAGCCCGAGCACGCGCTTCGCCTGCCCGCCGGCCAGCGCCACCGCGCGCTCGGCGCAGCGCGCGTAGTCGGGCGCGAACTCGGCCGGACTGCGCCCGCGGTACTGGTCGTTGACGCCGATCAGCAGCGAGACGATGTCATAGTGCTCGCGTGCCGGCCATACGCCGGCTGCTTCCATGCCGGTGAGCAACTCGCCGGCCGTCCAGCCGGTGGTTGCCACGATGCGCGGCGGCTCGACGGCGTCGCCCGCCTCGGCGAGCAGCGCGGCGAGGCGCACGGGCCAGCTCTCGTGGGTCGCGACTCCCTCGCCGACGGTGTAAGAGTCGCCGAGTGCGAGCCAGCGGGCGGCGCGGCGACGGTGCGGCGAGCGCGCCGAATGGGATTGTGCGAACAGGCTCATGCGCCCAGCCTAGTCGGACTGCGATGGCGGGGCGAGCCCGGACTGTTCATGAGCCCGTGGCTTGCGAGCGCTCATGAACATTCCGGGTTCGCCGTCGGTGCAGATCAGGCGACGCGAGGCGGGTGCACGCGGCCCAACGGGTCCGCCATCTGCTCGCGCGTGAACTCGTCCCACAGCCGGCCGGTCTCGTGCAGCCGCACGAACGCGTCGACCACATCGGGGAAGAACTGCGTGCCGCGATGGCGTCGCAACTCTTCGCAGGCGTGCGAGGGGGGCAGGCCGTGTCGGTAGGGGCGCTCTTCGGTCATGGCGTCGTAGGCCGCGCACACCATGACGATCTGCGCGCCGAGTGGCACCAGCGGCGGGAGGAGCTGGCGGGGATAGCCCTTGCCGTCCGGCCGTTCGTGATGGGAGTAGACGATTTCGGCGACCGCATCGAGTCCGGGGATGTCCTTCAGGATCTGCCAGCCGATGGTGGGGTGGGTCTGGACCACGGCGAACTCGCGGGCGTCCAGCGTGCGAGGCGTCTGCACGACGTCGTTCAGGATCGCGGTGCGGCCAAGGTCATGCAGCAATGCGCCGAGCTCGATCTCGTGGAGTTTCGAGTCCGGGACGCCGAGTTCGCGCGCGATGCGCACCGAGAAGTGGGCGATGCGCTGCGACCGCCCGCGCGTGTGCGGGTCGGCGGCGTCCATGACTTCCGTGAGCGCGCGCACGGTGAGCAAGAGGGGCTGGATCGGGTCCATCGTGAGTCTCCAATGGGTCGGCTTGCCCTCGAGGGCCTGCGGCCAGCGGGTGTCCGGTCTCGACGTGCCCCATGGGTTTCGGCAGCAGGCAGGCCCGGCTTCATCACGAAGTGGCCCCCTCCTGGGCGGTTCTGGAGGGTGCCTCCACGCAATCCACTCAGGTCCGCCCCCGCATCTGCCGATTCTGTCGGGGAGATGGCAACCGACACCCCTTCATCCTACGAGTTCGCCCCGGAAGAACTGCGGTTCGTTCGCGGCGAGGACTCGCATCAACCGACCGTCCTGGCATGGCGACCTGCCGAGGACTGGGGCAACGTGCGCGAACTGGTGGCTCGCACCGACTCGCGGACGGCCGAGCTCCTGCTGACGCTGGTGCGTGAGACCTCGGGGGCCCGCAACGATGAGGCGCGGTTGCTCGAGGTGATCACCCGCTTCGCATTCCTGGCGTTCCCGAACGCCACGCACCATCTGCTGGTCGCACGCGCCCACGAGGATGCGCCGCTGCGCACGCTGATCGCCACCACCAAGAGTGGAAGTGGTTCGCGCGTTTCGCTGTCGCGCACCATCGTCGATCGCGTCATGCGCGACGGCCATGCGTTGCTGTTCGTGCAGGGGGAGAGCCAGGAGAGCGGCAGCGAGAGTATCGTGCTGTCCCGCCTCGAGACCGCCATCGTGGCGCCACTCATGGGAACTCACCAGCCGTTCGGCGTGCTGCAGCTGGATGTGCGCCGGCCCGCCCGCGGAAGATTCACCCAGGAGGACCTCGATCTGCTGTCGGTGTTCGCCAGCCAGGTCGGGCTCGCGCTCGAACATCTGTGGCTGCACCAGCAGCAGATGCGCGCGTTTCGCTCCACGATCGGGGCCCTCGTGCACTCGCTGACGCTCAAGGACGCCGACACGGCTCACCACAGCGAGCGCGTCCAGAAGGTGGCCATGGCGATCGGGCACGAGCTGGACCTGTCGCTGGCGGAACATGAAGTGCTGTCCGTCGCCGCGCTGCTGCACGATCTCGGCAAGCAGGGTGTGAGCGACGATGTGCTGTTCAAGCCCGGCCGGCTGACGCCTGAAGAGAAGCAGCAGATGGACCTGCACGCCGCCCACAGCCAGAGCATCCTGGACATGATCGAGTATCCCGCGCACCTCCGGGAGGTCCCGAGGATCGCGGCCTATCACCACGAGAAGATGGACGGCACCGGTCCGTTTGGTATCGCCGGCGCGGATATCCCGCTGGCAGCGCGCATCATCTCGGTCGCCGACGTGTTCGACGCACTGGTCTCGAAGCGCCGCTACCGCGCGGCGATGCCGCCCTCGGATGTGCTGGCGCTGATCGAACGCGGGCGGGGTGCCGAATGGGACGCGGTCGTCGTTGCCGCATTGCGTGCGGTCGTGCCTCAGGTGCTGCGCGAGGTCTACGGGGCGGATGCAGGCGCCGCAGAGGACGACGGCGACCGGCTGAAGCGAGCAGCCTGACCTCGGTCCGGAACTCGGATTCCCCAACCCGAACGCGCGGATTTCCAAGCCGGCAGCTGGCTACCGGCCGTGCCCCGATTCACGGGCGGACGTCGAACCCGTGCTCGAACCGGTGCTCCGCCGCGGCTCGCCCGGGCGCACTCGGGACACGTGTGCGATCGTGGCTCGGCTGGCCGAGCGAAGCCGGCCGCCTTGCGGACTCCCGCAGGACCTGCGCGGATCAGGCCGCCGGGCTCCGCTCGGCGAGAGTCTCGAAGGCGGCGCGATCCACGGCGTGGTCGAACGCCTCCTCGCCACTGATCAGACCGCGCTTCATCAAGTCCATCAGCACGGTGTCCAGGCTCTGCATGCCCGCCCGCTGGCCGGTCTGGATGGCATTCATGAGCTTGTGGGTGTTGCCCTGGCGGATCATGGCACTGACGGCGGTCGTGTTGACCAGCACTTCGGTCGCGACCAGCCGGCCCGAGTGGTCGGCCTTCCGCACGAGCTGTTGGGCGACCACCAAGCGGAGGCTGTCGGCCAGCATGGTGCGGACCTGATCCTGACGGCGGGCCGGGAAGACATTGACGATGCGGTCGACGCAGCGCACGGCGCCGTTCGTGTGCAATGTCCCCAACACCATGATCCCGGTCTCGGCTGCCGTGAGCGCCAGTGAGATGGTCTCCAGATCTCGCATTTCGCCAACCAGGATGACGTCGGGGTCCTCGCGCAGCGCACCGCGCAGGGCATCGGCGAATGACGGCGCGTGCACCCCGATCTCGCGCTGCGTGATGACGCACTTGTCGTACTGGTGCACGTACTCGATCGGATCCTCGATCGTAAGAATATGGCCGCGGCGTGTGGCGTTCAGGTGCCGCACCATGGCCGCCAGCGTGGTCGACTTGCCGGAGCCGGTCGGGCCGGTCACCAGGATCAGTCCCTTGCCCACCGACAGCATGTGCGGAACCACGGGTGGGAGCGCGATCGACTCCAGGGTCGGAGGGTCGGAGGGGATGATTCGCATGGCGGCGGCAAGGCCCGCGGTGTGCTGGTAGACGTTGACCCGGAATCGGCCGAGAGGTTCGGCTTGGTAGGCGAAGTCGACCTGGTGTTCGCGTTCGAGTTCGGCGAGTTGCTCCGGCGTCATGAACTCCTCGAGGAACTCGATGATGTCGCGCGCGGACAGCTCCCGGAACCGGACGGGCTGCAGGACACCATGCAGGCGGATGCGCAGCGGCTGTCCCGAGACCAAGTGGACATCGGAGCCGCCCTGCTGCACGGCCAGCTCGAGGAACGCGTCGATGCGGTTCATGTCACGCCGCCCGGAACTCGCCGTTGATCATGCACAGCAGCTCGGGGCGCGTCAGGAACGGCGCGAAGCCCCACTTGTCCTCGGCCTTGAGGAATGCTTCGTCGGGGTCGATTTCGCCAGCGCGCACGAGCGCCAACAGGGACTGGTCCATGAGCTGCATGCCGAGCCGTTTGCCGGTGGTGATGGCGCCCGGGATCTGGAACGCCTTGCCCTCGCGGATCAACTGCTGCACCGCCAGGGTCACGATCAGGATCTCCTGAGCCGCGCGACGGCCGCGGCCATCGGCGCAGCGGACCAGTTCCTGGCTCACCACGGCCTTCAGGTTCTCCGCCAGCGACTGGCGCACCTGAGCATGGTTCTCCGAGGGGTGCGCATCGATGACGCGTTCGATGGTCTGCGACGCGCCGCGCGTGTGCAGCGTGCCGAGCACCAGATGCCCGGTCTCGGCGGCCTCGAGCGCGAGTGTCACGCTCTCCGGGTCCCGCAGTTCGCCGACGAGGATGACATCCGGGTCCTCGCGCAGGGCTGCCCGCAAGCCGTCCTTGAACGACGCGACGTGCGTGCCGACCTCGCGTTGCACGACCTGACAGTGGCGGCTCGTGTGCACGAACTCGATCGGGTCCTCGAGCGTGATGATGTTGAGCGCTTCGCGGTCGTTGATCTCGCGCACCATGGCCGCCAGTGTTGTGGACTTGCCGGTGCCCGTCGCACCGGTCACCAGCACGAGCCCGTTGGCCAGTGAGGTGAACTGGGACAGCACGCGCGGCAGGCCGAGGTCGGCCAGGGAGGGCACCTGGTCCGGGATGATCCGGCAGATCGCCGACCAGCCGTTCCGATGACGGCAGACATTGATGCGGAAACGGCCGAGCCCCTCCGCGGAATAGCCGAGGTCGACCGAGCCCATGTGGTCGAGCGTTCGGCGCTGGCTCTCGCTGAGCATCTCGAACACGAGGTCCTGGCACTCCTGCTGCGAGAGGGCGCGGTACTTGATGGGCAGCAACTCATCGTCCAGGCGGACGAGCGGTGGCAGGCCGACGGCGAAGTGGATGTCGGAGCCGCCCTGTTGTTTGCCGATCTCGAGGAACGCATCGATGCGGAGCATGAGGAGGTCCGCGCTAGAGCGCGCGCACCAACGCCAGCATCGCGGCCGCGCTCTCGGGCCGGTCAGCGACCTGACGGGCCATGGCGCGCATGACGATGTCGGACAGCGCGGGGGGGATGCCGGCCGCCACGGCGGACAGCGGCTGGACGTCGGCTTCGAGGTGCTGGAACAGGATGTTCACGGCGGTCGTGCCCGTGAACGGCTGCTTCCCGGAGAGTGCCTCGTAGAGCACGACGCCGAGCGAGTACAGATCACTGCGCGCATCCATCTCGACGCCGGTGATCTGCTCGGGCGAGATGTACTCGGGTGTTCCCACCAGGATGCCACTCTGGGTGAGCCGGGACTCGGTGGAGTGCTTCACCGAGGCCAGCCCGAAGTCCACGATCTTCACCAGGTCGTCACTGCCGACCAGCAGGTTCGCGGGCTTGAGATCGCGGTGCAGGATGCCTGCCGTGTGGGCGACGCACAGCCCCTCGAGCACCTGTTCGGCGACGTGAATCGCGCGGGCCGGCGACAGCGGTCCTTCCTCGCGCAGCACCGCTCCGAGATCCCGCCCCGCGAAGTACTCCATCGAGATGGCATGGGCGCCGTTCAGGTCAAGCAGGTCGTGGATGCGGATCACATTGGCATGGGTGATGCGCCGCGTGAGCTTCAGCTCCTGGACGAATCGACGGATCATGTTCGGGTCGAGCGACAGGTGCGGCGACAGGATCTTGAGCACGAGGTCTTCCTTCACCATCATGTCCTCGACCAGGTAGACCGTGCCGAAGCCGCCGCCGCCGACCCGCTGCAGGACGCGGAAGCGTCCGATGAGTTCGGTGCCGACCGCCAGCTTCTGGAAGTTGAGCGCCGGCCCCTCGCGCGCCGGTTCGCTCGCGGGGGAAGCCGCATGAGACGGTGTCCCGGGCGCGCTGGGCATCCCGGACGGCGTCCCCAACAACGACGGGTTGCCGTTCGGACGCTCGGCGCTGGCGCTCCGTCCACGGCGCACGTCCAACGGCGCACGCGAGTTCTGGCGCGGCGCGCGGACACCGGCCCGCTCGAGCGCGGCCAGGACGATCATCCGGGCGACATCCGGGAGCTCGCGCGCCTGCAGTGCGACGAGCGCCTGGAGCGCCTCCCGCCGGACGTCGATGTCTTCGGAGTCGGCCAGCTGGCACAGGGGCTCCACGACCGTGGGCGACCCGATCGCGCCCAGTGCGCGGACGAACAGTGGCAGCGAACGGGGATCGCGGCCCATGACCCGCAGCAGCGGCATCACCGCGCTGGCATCGCCGACCTTGCCGAGGGCATCCACGGCCCGCTCGCGGACCCACCAATCGTCGTCTTCGAGCGCTTCGACCAAGGCCGGCACCGCGCGCGGGTCGGGGACCGTGTTCAGGATCTCGATGGCGTAGCGTCGCGCGAACTCGTCAGGATCCTTGGTCAGCTCCAGCACGGCATCGACGACGCGCGGACCACCCAGTGTCCCGAGCGCGTCGGCGGAACGGACGCGCACCCACCAATCCGCGTCGCGCAGGGCGTTCACGAGATCCTTGATGGCATCGACGGTGACCACCTCGTTCAGCACCTCGACCGCACCGCGGCGGACATATTCCGATTCGTCCTTGAGCGCGCCGAGCAGGTGCGGAACCGCGGTGACATCGGCCATGCCTACCAACGCCTCGATCGCGGCGGTCTGCACTTTCATGTCCTGGTCGCGCAGCCTCGTGCACAGGGCGGGAATCGCGGTCTTGGCCTGCAACAGCTTGGCGGCACGCACGGCCTCGAGCCGGACCACGCCGTTGTCGTCGTCGATCAGGCGGACCACGGCGGCGTTCACGGAATCGCATGGGAATCGCGACAACAGCTTGGCCATGTGGAGCCGCAGCCACCAATCCGGATGTTGACTCAGCGCCACCGCGTCGGGGATCGCGCTCTCGTTCATGATCCGCTCGGTCAGGCGGAACGCGCTGTTGCGCGCTTCCTTGCCGAGCTCCGGCAGCAGCGCGAGCAGTGCAGCGGGCTGCAGTCGCGTGCACTGCGCATCGAGGATGGTCTCCAACCGGGCGCGCGAGATGCGCTCATCACCAAAAAGCGCGAGCAAGCCTGCCGGCGCGTAGTCGGTGGCGGTCGCCAGTGCCCGCATGGCGGCCTCCGCCACGGCGGCGTGCGGGGAACGCAGCGCCTCGAGGAAATCCGCCAGCGTGGTCTCACGCACCAGCGTGCCCAGTGCCTGCAGCGTCGCATTCGAGGCCGGCCGGCTCGCCACGGCTCCGAGCAGGGCTCGCACGCCGGCGGAACCCATGGCCAGCAGCTGGCTACGGGCCTCGAGCCGTTGCGAGTCCGTCAGGTTCGCATCCGCCTGCAACTGGCGTACGAACCTTCCGGCCTGGAAGCGCTTGAGGATCTCCATGCTCGCTTCACCCGTCCTTAGGAGTCGCGCGGCGCTCGCCGTCGCGGGGGACTCTCGCTCAGTGCCGCAGGAGCAACCAGATCGCGACCGCGCCGAACGCCGTGCCGAGCACGAATCCCATGGTCCACCCGATCCACCGCGGGGTCGTCCGGACCGTGGGCTTGCCGGGAACCATGGGCATCTGGAGCGGGATGACCTTCGCCGTGGCCAGATGCTTGTCCTTGTCGAGGATGTGGCCGAGTTCGGCGCGCGACAGCACCACCGTGTGTCCGGCTTGCTCCGGCTCCGCCGAAGACACGGCCCCACCGCCACGCGGGGTGGTGCGGCGGTCCTGCTCGTAACCGATCCACAGCGTGTACTTGCCGAAGCGCACGACATCGTTGTTGTGCACCAGCGCGGCGTTCACCATCTGGTCATTGACGAACGTGCCGTTGGCGCTGCCGAGGTCGACGACACGGTACTCGCCCTCGTCGGTCTTCTCGAGGCGGAAGTGGTCGCGCGACACACCGGGGTTGTCGACGTAGACATCGGCGCCAGGGTCGCGGCCGACGACGATCGTGGGTTTGTCGAATGTGTAGTTGCGCACCGGCCTCCCCATGAGGGAGAGCCGCAGCTTGATCAACTGGGCACCGGACACGATGGGACTCCTCCGGCGGCGGCCGTCATGGCCGCCCGTGAATCGGGGGATTCCGCCCCCGCGAATGGGATTCCCGCTGGGCATCGGCCCACGGGCGCGCTGACTTGAGCCTGGAGTGGGGTCCGGGGGCCCATCCGGCGTGCTAAGGTGCCGCGTCCCGTGGTCTGCCTGGACTCCCGGCCTGCCGGGCGCGCGGCCAGCCCGGCAGCCCCTTCCTGTCATCCCGACCCACCCGAGGACCGATACGCCATGCAGCTCCATCCCCACGCGCTGAGCGCTCCCCGGGCTCGCCGGCCGCTTCGTTCGGTCGTCGCCCTGTTCGCCACTCTCGCCGCTCTGGTGACCCCTGCAGCCCGGCTGGCCGCCGATCCGCGTCCGCTGGAGCCCATGGCCAGCGGTGAGATCGCCCATGCGCTCCACCGGCTGCAGACCGTGGGCAGCGCGCTCTACGTGGCCGCGCATCCGGACGACGAGAACACCGCCTTGCTGGCGTGGCTCACGCACGTGAAGGGGGTGCGCGCGGCCTATCTGTCGATGACGCGCGGCGACGGCGGCCAGAATCTGATCGGTCAGGAGCTCGGAGCCTCGTTGGGCGTGATCCGCACGCACGAACTGCTGGCCGCGCGCCGCATGGATGGCGCCGAGCAGCGCTTCACGCGCGCGCTGGATTTCGGCTTCAGCAAGAATGCCGAGGAGACGCTGCGCTTCTGGGGGCACGACTCCGTGCTGTCCGACGTGGTGTGGGCCATCCGTTCTTTCCGGCCCGATATCATCATCACGCGCTTCCCGCCTGACTCGACGGCCGGCCATGGCCATCACACCGCGTCCGCGATGCTGGCGGAAGAAGCCTTCACGGCCGCCGCGGACGCCAACCGCTTCCCCGAGCAGTTGGACACCGTGCAGCCGTGGCAGGCCAAGCGGCTGTTGTGGAACGTGTTCTCGTTCGGCCGCGTGCCGGTGATCGATTCCACGTGGCTCACGCTCGACGTCGGCGCCTACGACCCGCTGCTCGGACGCTCGATGAGCGAGCTGGCCGGGCTGTCGCGCAGCAACCACAAGAGCCAGGGCTTCGGCGCCGCCGAACGCCGCGGCGCGCTGCCGCAGTACCTGAGATACAAGCTCGGCGCTCCTGCCAAGCGCGATGCGTTCGAAGGGGTCGACCTGACGTGGAAGCGCTTCATGGGCGGCGACGCCGTGGCGGTGCTGCTGGCGCAGGCCGAGCAGGAGTTCGACCCGCGCCACCCCGAGAAGTCGCTGCCCGTGCTGGCCAAGGCGCACGCGGCGTTCGCGAAACTGCCCAGCAACTCCCTGGTGGCGCGCCGGCGTGCGGAGCTGGAGCAGGTCATGGCGTCCTGCGCCGGGCTCTGGCTCGAGGCCGTGACCGCTCGTCCGGGCATCACGCCGGGTGAGGGGCTGGCCGTGGCGACATCCGTGCTGATCCGCACGCGGGCGGCCGTGACGCTCGAATCGGTCGGCGTCGATGAGACCGTGCGCGTCGCGAGCCGTGTCCTGGCCGCCAATGTCGCGGCGGCCGACACGCTCCAGTTCACGGTGCGCAACGAGGTCGCGGTGACGCAGCCCTACTGGCTGCGTGAGCCTTCGTCGCCGGGGCTGTTCCAGGTCGCCGATCGCAACGATGTGGGCCAGCCCGAGAATCGCCCCGCGCTCGTCGCGACTTTCGTGCTGAAGTTCGCGGGCGAACCCGTGCGCTTCGAACTTCCGGTGGCGTACCGCTGGACCGATCCGGTGCAGGGTGAGCGTTGGCGCATGCTCGAGATCACGCCGCCCGCCACGCTGGCGTTCGAGCAGGGCTTCAAGTTGTTCGCCGATGGCGCGCCGCGCGCGGTGCGCGTCACCGTCCGCGCCCAGAAGAGCAAGCTCGCCGGCACACTCAAGCTGGAAGTGCCGACGGGCTGGAGCGTGAAGCCGTCCGCCGTGCCGGTCGCGATCGAACGCGAGGGGCAGGAGCTGGCGGCGGAGTTCACGCTGGTGCCTGGCCGCGACGGCGGTGCGGCGCGTGCGGTGCTGAATTCCGGCGGCCGCGCCTGGTCGCTGGGATCGCAGCGCATCGACTACGCGCACGTGCCGGTGCAGACATTGTTCCCGCCCGCCGAGATGAAACTGGTGCGGGCCGATGTCGGCATGCAGGCGTCGCGCATCGGCTATATCGCGGGATCGGGCGATCAGATCGCCGAAGCGCTGCGCCAGTTGGGTGCCACGGTGACGCCTTTGTCCGACGACGACGTTGCGAGCGGCGACCTGTCGCGCTTCGATGCCATCGTCACCGGCGTGCGCGCCTACAACACCCGGCCGCGCCTGCGCACGCTGCAGCCGCGATTGCTCGACTGGGTGGCCAAGGGTGGTGCGCTGGTGGTGCAGTACGTCACCACGAGTGACGGCCCGGTGGATTACCTCGGACCGCTGCCGTTCCGCGTGTCGCGCGACCGCACCACCGTGGAAGAAGCAGCGGTGCGATTCCTGAAGCCCCAGAACCGCCTGCTCACCACACCCAACAAGCTCGGCCCCGCGGACTTCGAGGGCTGGACACAGGAGCGCGGGCTGTACTTCGCCAATCCCTACGACCCCAGCTACGACGCCGTGCTCGGCAGCAACGATCCCGGTGAGCCGTCGCACGATGGCGGGCTGCTGTACGCCAGGCACGGCAGCGGGGAGTTCATCTACTGCGGCTACGCGTTGTTCCGGCAGGTGCCCGCCGGGGTGCCGGGGGCGTGGCGGCTGCTTGCCAATCTGGTGAGCGGTTCGCGCGTGCACGTCCCGTGAGTCTCGATCCTGCGGCGGGTGGAGCGGGCGAGCGCGCAGCGGCGCGTCGCGGCTCGCCCGCTGCCGCGAGCGGCGGGGGGGCGCTCGCCGCGCCCGCCTCGTACGCACGGCTCTATGCGCTGGTGATCGCCGTGCTCGCGGCCGACATCGCGGTGCTGGCCTGGCTCACGGGGCGCTGGCAGTGATCCGCACCGCCGACGCCTGGGTGCTGGTCGCCGCGCTCGCCGCACTGGTGGCCTATGGCTTGGCCAAGGCGCGCGGTACGCGCGATCTGCAGGGCTTCCTGCTGGCCGGCCGCAGCATGCCGTGGCCGATGGTGGCGCTGTCGGTGATGGCGACGCAGGCGAGCGCGGTGACGTTCATGGCCACGCCGGGGCAGGGCTATGTGGGCGGGCTGTCGTTCGTGCAGTTCTACTTTGGACTGCCGCTGGCCATGGTCGTGCTGTGCGCCACGTTGGTGCCGCTCTACCAGAAGCTGCGCGTGCGCACGGCGTACGAGTTCCTGGAACAGCGTTTCGACGGCAAGACACGCACGCTGGCGGCTGGCCTGTTCCTGGTCCAGCGCGGACTGGCCGCCGGCATCACGCTGTATGCGCCGGCGCTGGTGCTGTCGGTGATCCTCGGCTGGGACATCGGGCTCACCTGCGCGCTGTTGGGCGCACTGGTGGTGGGCACGATCGTGATCGGTGGCTCGCAGGCCGTGGCGCAGGCGCATGCGCTGCAGTTCTGCATCATCATCGGCACCATGGTGCTGGCGTTCGTGCTGGTGCTGCGCGCGCTGCCGGACGGCATGGGTTTCGGCGACGCGCTGGCGATGGCCGGTTCCGCCGGCAAGCTCAACGCGGTCGACATGAAGTTCGATCCCACGAGCCGGTACAATGTGTGGGCGGGTCTGTTGGGTGGCTTCTTCCTGCAGTTGTCGTACTTCGGCACGGACCAGTCGCAGGTCGGGCGCATCTTGACGGCGCACTCCGATCGGGACAGCCGGCTGGGGTTGTTGCTGAACGGCCTGCTCAAGATCCCCATGCAGTTCGCCATCCTGCTGCTCGGCGTGCTGGTGTTCGTGGCGTGGCGCTTCGAGCCCGCGCCGGTGTTCTTCAACCCGGCCGAGGTCGCCAAGGTCGCGGCGGGCGAACACGCCGCGGAGTGGCGCGCGGCCGAGACGGACTGGCGTGCGTCGCGGGCCGTGCTCGCGACTTCGCTGGTGGCCGAACGCGCCGCCGTGCGCGCGCATGACGCCGCCGCCGCCGCGGCGGCACGCGGCACTGCGCGCACCGCGGACTCGACCGCGAACGCCGCGCGCGGCCGGGCCATCGCCTGGATCAAGGCCACCGATGGCAACGCCAACACGAACGATACCAACTACATCTTTGTCGTGTATGTGCTGACGCACCTGCCCGTCGGCGTGGT
This sequence comes from bacterium, assembly GCA_031360075.1. Lineage (GTDB taxonomy): Bacteria > Eisenbacteria > RBG-16-71-46 > RBG-16-71-46 > RBG-16-71-46 > JAIOPA01. Next base: position 17,496 of record JANMAX010000293.1, read on the forward strand.
CGGGCTGGTGCTGGCCGCGATCTTCGCGGCGTCCATGAACAGCACCATGAGCGAGCTGAACGCGCTCGCCTCGACCACCGTGGTCGATGTCGTGCAGCGCCTGCCGTGGCGCGTGCCGGAGGGCGCGCTGCTCGGCTGGTCACGCGCCGCGACGCTGTTCTGGACGGTGTTCGCCATCTGCTTCGCGCAGTTCGCCGGCCGGCTGGGCTCGCTGGTGGAAGCCGTGAACATCATGGGCTCGCTGTTCTACGGGGCGATCCTCGGCATCTTCCTGACCGGGTTCTTCGTCAAGCGTGCGGGTGGCCACGCCGTGTTCATCGCGGCGCTGGCGGGGGAGGCCGCGGTGATCCTGTGCTGGAAGCTGACCCCGTTGTCGTTCCTGTGGTGGAACCTGGTGGGCTGCGTGCTCACCGTGGGCTTGGCCGCACTCCTGGCGCCGCTGTTCCCGAGGCGCGCCGCGGCGTAGGGCCGGCACGCGCGCTGGCCGCCCGGTCGGGGCGCCGGCAACACGAAGCCCCCGGCACCTGCGCGGCGCCGGGGGCTGCGATGGGATCGGCCGCGGAGCTTACTTCTTGTTCGCGCCCTTCGCCGGAGCCGCCGCCGACCACTCGGCGAGCAGCTTCTCGTGGTTCTTGACCTGCTCCTCGGCCACGGTCGTGTCGGCCTTGCCGAACGCGATCGACCTGGTCATGAGTGCGACGGCGTTCTTGCTGTCCCCGTTCTTGGCCGCGAGCCGTGCGAGCAGCCCCGCGGTCTGGAAGTTGTCCTTCACCTTGGCGGCCGACCGCGCCCACACCGTGACGTCATCGGGGGCGACACCGGCATCGAACGCCCACGATGCGGCGCGGAACGGCGTGCGCCAGTCATCGGGCTTGGCGGCGGCGATCGCGGCGCGTGCCGAGGCCAGCGTCTTGCCATTCGTATCAACCGTGATCTTGACGGGCACGGACAGCTTCTCCCAGCGCAGGTTCAGCGTCGCCGCATCGGCGGTGGGGTCGTCGAACGAGAACTGCATGCGCTCGACATGCTCGGCCGCCACCGGCTTCACCGTGACGCGCAGCGCGTCGTTCTTCTGCTCATATGCGAACGCACCCCACATGTCCTTCTGGGTCGAGAACGCCACCGTCCAGCGCTCGGCGGTCGGGATGGTGACCAACGCGTAGCTGCCGGCCGGCAGTTTCTGGCCCTCGACCATGATGTCGTCCGAGCACACGAACTGCGTGGCCTCGTTGGCACCCGTACGCCACGGCGCGCCAAAGGGGACGAGCGCGCCCCAGATCGCGCGGCCCTTCACGGCAGGACGCGAATAGCTCACGGTCAGGTCGGTGGTGCCGACGGTCTGGGTGACCTTGGCACCCGGGCTCGGACGCGGGGGGGTGAACTGCTGGGCCGAGGCCGGCTGGGCCAGGGCGAGGGCGGCCAGGCAGGCCGTGAGGCGCGCGACTTGCAGGAGATGCATGGTATGGATTCTCCGAGACGTTGGAAGTGAATGAGAGACAGGCCCCTGCGGCACTGAGCGGTGGCAAGCGCAAGCTAACAGAACCCGCAGGAGCTGCATATCGAGGCCGACCTCCGGGCGTTTTGCGATGCCATTGAGAGCGCCCGCAGGGTAGAATGCCGCCGTGTAGAGTTCTCCTGTGGTTTCCCGAAGTCCGCCCTAACAGACCCCCGTGCAGGGAGGTAACATGCATCTCCGACGCGACACCCTCCTGGCCGCGTCCCTCCTGGCGCTCGTCGCCGGGACCGCCCAGGCTTGTCCGAAACACACCACCCAGACCGCCGCAACGGTCACCCCGCCGGCAAGTCATGCCACGGTCGTGGCCTGGAAGCCGCGCGCCTGGACGCCGCTTATGCCCAGCGCCAAGCAGGCCCAGGGGATGCGCGTCGCCATCGACCCGGTCGACGGCACCATGAGCATGCCGGCCGCCGATGATGCCACGCAATTGGTCGTCATCGACGACGGTGCGCCGATTCCGGTGCGCACGCGCGCCAACGGCTCGCGTTTCGCGATGCTCGACGACCGCTTCGCCGAGTACTCCATGGCCACCCGCGGCCCCGACGGCAAGCCGTCCTGGACGTGCGTGCATGGCCCGCAGGGCGCGGAGCAGTTCCTGAGGAAGCCGATCGTGGCCTCCAAGGCTGGCACGCTGGCGGTCCCGGCTCCTGGCACCGTGTGGGAGGTGAAGTGACCATGCGCACATGCCTCCGCACGCTCGCTTCGGCCGCGCTGCTCGTCGCGCTCGCGGCGCCGTCGTTCGGCGCCGCGACCATCACCATCATCAACATGGACGGCGCGGGCGAGGGCTTCAACGACCCGACCCCCGCCGCTCCCGTGGGCGGCAACAGCGGGACCACGGTGGGCCAGCAGCGCCTGCTGTGCTTCCAGCAGGCCGCGAACGTCTGGGGCTCGCTCCTGACCTCGTCGGTGCCCATCCTGGTCCAGGCCGCGTTCAACCCGCTCGCCTGCACGGCGACCTCGGCCACGCTCGGCTCGGCGGGGCCGCGTTTCGCCGAGATCAGTGATCCGTCGTTCGAGTTCCAGAACTACTGGTATCACGAGGCGCTGGCCTGCAAGCAGGCTGGAGTCGACCTCGTACTGCCCGGTGTCGCCGCCCCCGGCGACAACGGCAGCGACATCAACGCCCAGTTCAACTCGAACCTCGGCCAGACCGGCTGCCTCACGGGTTCGGGGTGGTACTACGGCTTCGACCACAATGAAGGTGCGCTGATCGACCTGCTGGCCGTGCTGCTGCACGAGTTCGGGCATGGTCTGGGCTTCAGCACGCTCACGAGCGGTTCCTCGGGCGCTTATTTCAACGGTGCGCCGGCGCTCTGGGACAAATTCCTTTTCGATGAGACGACGGCGTTGCACTGGGACCAGAACACAGCGACCCAGCGCGTCAACTCGGCCATCAACACCAACAAGCTGGTGTGGGACGGTGAAGAGGTGACTTACGCCGCGGGGTCGTTCCTGGCGCATGCGCCAGAAGTCTTCGCCAGCGGCGTGGGCACGTTCGTCGCCAGCTCGGCGTCGTTCGGTGCGGCCGTGACCGGAGGTGGCCTGACCGCGCAGGCGATGCTCGTGGTCGATCCCACCGCACCGGTCAACGATGGTTGTGAGACGCCGTTCACCAACGCCGCGACACTGGCCGGCAAGATCGCGGTCATCGACCGTGGGCTGTGCGCCTTCGTGATCAAGGTGAAGAACGCCCAGAACGCCGGCGCGGTCGGCTGCATCCTGGTCAACAACGTCGCCGGCGTGATCTCGCCCGGCGGTTCGGACCCGACCATCACCATCCCGACGCTCGCTGTCACCCAGGCCGACGGCGCGACGCTCAAGTCGGCGATGCTCGGGGGCCCGGTCACGGTGACGCTGCGCCTGAGCCCGACTTCGGTCGCCGGCCTGCAGCCGAGCGGCCGCCTGCGTATGTACGCGCCGAACCCGTTCCAGGGCGGTTCGAGCGTCTCGCACTACGACGTCACGGCGACCCCTAACCTGCTCATGGAGCCGGCGATCAATCCGGACCTCACGAGCAGCATCGACCTCACCGCGGCGCTGTTCCGTGACATCGGCTGGCTGCCGCACACCACGGCTGTCCCGGGCGGCGGTCCTGCCGCGCGCATCGCGCTCGCCAGCCGTCCGAACCCCGCACGCGGCAACACGCGCGTGCACTTCGAGCTGGCCGCGGACGAGACGCTCGAACTGTCGCTGTTCGACCTCTCGGGCCGTCAGGTGCGTTCGCTCGTGAAGGGTGCGTTCCCGGCGGGCTCGCATGACGTCGCTTGGGACGGCCTCGACAACGCCGGCCACCCGGCAGCGCCAGGCGTTTATCTGGCGCGATTGAAGGGCGCCCGCACGCAGGCCACGCATCACATCGTGCTGATGAACTAACGCGAAGCACAGGGCGCTCGAGCTGCAGGCTGGGCGGCCATCTTCCCTCAGGAAGGTGGCCGCTTCGCTATGCGGCGCGTTGCTGCAGCGCCTGCAGTTCAGGCAGCAGCCTCGCCAGCTCGGCGTCGAACTGCGGCAGCAGTGCCGCGGCACCCGGCAGGTCACCGGCGCGCGCACGGTGTTCCATCGCGAGCGCGACGTCCGAGGCCTCCTGCGCGGCCAGCGTCAGGAACAGGCCCTTCATGGTGTGCGCCGTGCGCAGCGCTGTGTGCGCGTCGCCGGCGGCCAATGCGGCATGCAACTGGGCGACCTGCGTGACGTGGTCGCGCTGGAACGCCGCGACGATGTCGAGCAGCATCTCCTGATCGTCGTCCATATTGGCCTTCAGCTGCTCCATGTCGAACGCCGGTGGGGCCGGGGCCGCCGGCAGGACCGCCCGAGCGGCCGCGTGCGGCGCGAGCCTCACGGCCGGTGCGAGGGCGAGTCCTGCGAGTGCGCCGAGCAGATCCGCGGAGCTGATCGGCTTGGTGAGGTAGCCGTCCATGCCCGCGGCCAGGCACTTCTCGCGGTCGCCACTCATGGCCAGTGCGGTCAGCGCGATGATCGGAATGCGCACGCGGCCGGTCGCGGCCTCGATCTCGCGGATCCTCGTGGTCGCGTCGAAGCCGCCCATGTTCGGCATGTGCACGTCCATCAGCACGACGTCGAAAGCCTCACGGTCCAGCAGCGCCAGGGCTTCCAGGCCGTCGTTCGCCACCGTGACGCGATGGCCGCGCTTCCTCAGCATGGTCATGGCGAGCTTCTGGTTGACGAAGTTGTCCTCGGCCAGCAGGACGTTGAATGAGGCTTGCGGCAGCGCCGGACCGGCGACATCGGATGCGCTCATGAGCAGACTGTCCTTCTGGGAGGAGGGCACGACCACGCCCTGGGCGGTGGCCCCGGCACCGATGACCTGTGCCACGGCCTCATAAAGTGCGCGTTGCGAGAGCGGTTTGCTGACGTACGCGGCCAGGCCCAGCTCGCGGCACTTGGCGACGTCGCCCGGCTGGCCACCCGAAGTGAGCATCATGATGCTCGAGGCCACCACGCCAGGGAACTCCTTCATGCGCTCGGCCAATTGCAGGCCGTCCATGTCGGGCATGTGGTAGTCCATGATGATCATGGCGAAGGTCCGCGCTTCGGCGCGCGCATGCCAGAGTTGGGTGAGCGCCGCGCGGGCGCCGTCGGCGGTGCTGACCACCAGCCCCAGCGCCGCGAGTTGTTCGGCGAGGATGCGCCGGTTCGTGGCATTGTCGTCGACCACCAGCACGGACAGTCCCGCGAGGGTCTCGATCGGGGCCATCTGCTCGGACTCGAGTCCAGCTGCGAGTCCGACGCGCAAGGTGAAGTGGAACGTCGAGCCGTGCCCTTCGTTGCTCTCGACCCACAGCTCACCGCCCATCAAGCCGACCAGCCGCTTGCAGATGGTGAGCCCCAAACCGGTGCCGCCGAAGCGGCGTGTGGTCGAGTTATCGGCCTGCGTGAACGCCTCGAAGATGCTGGCGAGCTTCTCGGGGGCGATTCCGATACCGGTGTCGCGCACCTCGAAGTGCAGCAACACACTGCCTTCAGCCGACTGCTTCGTGCGGGCGGCGACGACGACTTCGCCCTGTTCGGTGAATTTGATGGCGTTGTTGATGAGGTTCACGAGCACCTGCTTCAGGCGCACGGGGTCACCGATCACGGCGTCGGGGACTTCGGGGCGCAGGTCGCACACCAGTTCGATGCCCTTCTGGTGCGCCCGCAGCGCCACGGTCTTGACCGCGGTCTCGACCTCGGCCCGCAACTCGAACGTGGTCTCGTCCAGGTCCAGACGGCCGGCCTCGATCTTCGAGAAGTCGAGCACGTCGTTGATGACACCCAACAGCGTCTCGGCCGACGACCTCGCGGTCTGCAGGTAATCGCGCTGTTCGTGGTTCAGGCTCGTTTCCAATGCCAGCTCGGTCATGCCGATGACGCCGTTGAGCGGCGTGCGGATCTCATGGCTCATGTTGGCGAGGAACTCGCTCTTGGCCCGGCTGGCGCTCTCGGCGCGATCGCGCGCACCGATCAGTTCGGAGTTGGCGTCGATCAGTGCCTGCGTGCGCTCCTGGACCTGGGCTTCGAGCTTCTCCTGGTGTCCGCGCAATTGCTCGTCGCGGGTCTGGATCTCGCTCAGCATGCCGTTGAAACCGTCGACGACTTCGCCGACTTCGTCATTGCCAGTCTTGACCGCGCGCTTCGAGTAGTCGCGGGTGTCGCCGATCTCGCGGGTCACCGCAGCCAGGTGCAGCAGCGGGCCCGAGATGACGCCCTGTAGCAATGACGTCAGCAGGAACGCCACCAGGGTCGAGGCGAGCAGCACGATGCCGATGATCCAGGCGTAGCGCCGCACCCGCGCCTGCATCTCAGCCAGATCCGAGCGCACGTACACCGTGCCGATGGTCTCGTGGTCCAGTACCACCGGCTGTGACACGGCGAGCCACTGGCGCGAACGCTGGCTGGCTTCCGTGAGGGCGCGAGCGGGCCACAACGGTTCGTCGCCCGCTTCGCGGCGGTAGCTCGCGAACGGCAGGCCGTCGGGGCCGTAGATGCAGGCCGAGATCACGTGCTGCTGGACGCGCAACGATGCCAGTACGCCGGTCGCGGCTTCGTTGTCCCCGAACGTCAGTGCGGCGGTGCTGTTGTCGCCGATGATGTCGCCGAGGATGGCGAGGTCGCGGTTCATGGTGCGTTGGAACGTCAGCAGTTCGTAACCCAGGAACGCGCCGCAGGCCAGCACCAGCACGACCACGCTCGTGAGCATGGTGACGAGCGTCAGTTTGTGACGCAGTTTCAGGTGGATGAGCGGCATCATGGCGAACCCGGCGAGTCTGTCACGAGCCGAGCGAGTGCGAGCAGTTTGGCCGAGAGCTTGAGCCCGGTGCGCTCGGCGTGTGGGAGATTGACCTCGAAACGTACCTTCTCGCCCAGCTTCGTGAAGCCGAGCATGCCGCCGTGCGTGGCGAAGCCGGGCGCGTCACTCACGGTGAGCACGGGTAGTGTGTCGACCATCGCGAGCACCTCGATCATGTGCGGCACTTCGGTGGCGGCGATGTACAGCATGTGGCTGCCCTTGGCGTCCTGTGGACGGCGCGCGAAGCGCACGAACACCTGCCGGCCGTTCACCAATTTGCTCGACAACACGCCGGCGAGCTCGGCGGCCAGCTCATCCTCGCCGAGGATGGTGAACACGAGCGGGGCCCGGGGATCCGGCGTCAGCCCGGGCCACTCCACGAACTTGGCGATGTTCCACAGCATGTTCGCCTTGGCTTGGTTCACGTCGGCTGCGGCCAGCGGCTGCGGCCGGCCGACCAGCCCGAGCAGCAGGCACACGGCCGCACCCATGCGGAGCCGCATGGGTGCAAACGTGTGGACTTGGAGTCCGCGCGGCCGCGACAGGGCTGTCCGGGGCGGGGCGGAATCGGGAATCGGGCTGCGAGACGATCTCAAGGCGCCATCTCCCTACGGGCCAGAGAACGAGCGGTATTCGTCAAGGTTTTCGGCCGGTCGCAGTTGCCGCTTGAGCTAAGACCATGCTCTCAGGCATGGTCCACGGGTGGCGCGACCCCGGGAACCCCCGTGGCCTGAGCGCCGAGCCGGCCGCAAATGCTTGCGCGCACGGCCCCGGAAGCGCGCCCCCAGGGGCCGCCCGCCGGCCCGATTTCCTTCCCGCTCCACCGGAGAATCCATGCCTTTCGCTGACCTTGGACTGCCCGCTGCACTGCTGCGCGGCGTCCGTGCTGCTGGTTACCACACGCCCACGCCCGTCCAGGCGCGGTGTATCCCGCTCATCCTCGAGGGCGTCGACCTCGTGGCGGCCGCCCAGACGGGCAGTGGCAAGACCGCGGCGTTCGTACTTCCCATCCTCACCAAGTTGATGGACCGGCCGCGCGCGCTGCGTTCGCTCGTGCTGGCCCCGACCCGCGAGCTCGCCGCCCAGATCGAGACCGCGGCGCGCGACCTGTCGCGCTACACCAAGCTGCGCGTCGGTGTGGTGCATGGCGGCGTCAACATCGGTCCGCACGAGCGCATGCTGCGCGGCGAGGGCGTCGACCTGCTGGTCGCCACGCCGGGCCGCCTGCTCGACCTCGTCGGCCGGCAGAGCGTCGCGCTCGATGACGTCGAGATCCTCGTGCTCGACGAAGCCGACCGCATGGTCGACATGGGCTTCGCGCCCGATCTCAAGCGCATCCTGCGCTTGATCCCGAAGAACCGTCAGACGCTGATGTTCTCCGCCACCATGCCGCCGGCGCTGAACGAAGTCGCACGGGAAGCGCAGGTGAATCCGGTGCGTGTCGATCTGGCGCCGCCGCAGAAGCCCGCGGCCGGCATCACGCAGGCGGTGTACCCGGTGCCGCGTCCGCTCAAGACCGACCTCCTGGACGAACTGCTGCGCCGCACCAGCACGTCGGGCGTCATCGTGTTCGCGCGCACCAAGCGCGGCGCGGAGCGTTTGGCACGCCAGTTGGGCAAGCGCGGGCACGCCGTCGCCGCACTGCACGGCGACCGCACGCAGTCGCAGCGCGAGCGCGCACTGCGCGATCTCAAGCGTGGCCGCGTCGAGGTGCTGGTGGCCACGGACATCGCGTCGCGTGGCATCGATGTCGAGGACCTGACGCACGTCATCAACTACGACGTGCCGATGGCGCCGGAGGATTACGTGCACCGCATCGGCCGCACCGGCCGTGCCGACGCGCTCGGCGATGCCTTCACGCTCATGTGTCACGAGGAAGAGCGCGACATGAAGGCCATCGAGCGCTTCATCGGCAAGAGCATCGTGCGCGTGAGCATCCCGGACTTCGACTACAAGAAGCGCCCGAGCCCTGAAGAGGGCGGCAGCGGCGGTGGCGGCGCTGCACGGCGACCGCACGCAGTCGCAGCGTGAGCGGGCGCTGCGCGACCTGAAGCGCGGCCGCATCGCCGTGCTGGTGGCCACCGACATCGCCTCGCGCGGCATCGACGTCGAGGACCTGACGCACGTCATCAATTACGACGTGCCGATGGCGCCCGAGGACTACGTCCACCGCGTCGGACGCACCGCCCGCGCCGACGCCAAGGGCGATGCGTTCACGCTCATGAGCCCCGAGGAAGACCGCGACATGAAGGCCATCGAGCGCTTCATCGGTAAGGGCATCCTGCGCGTGACGATCCCCGACTTCGACTACAAGAAGCAGCCGACGCCGATGTCGGGCGAAGAGCGCGGCGGCGGC
>JANMAX010000281.1:0-3556 GCA_031360075.1 bacterium
GCCGCACCGGCCGCGTGCTGCTGGTGGGCGGTGCGCCCGGCAAGACCGGGGCGCTCGTGCTGGCGGCGCGTGCCGCGGTCCGTGCGGGCGCGGGCTACGTGCGCGTGGCCGCGCCCGCGAGCCTGCAGGATGTGCTCGCCGCGCACCTGGTGGAACCCATGGTGATCGGCTGCGGCGAGGATGAAGCGCGCACGCTCACCGCCACCGCGCTGCCGCGCATCCTGGCCGAAGCCGAGCGCGCTGACGCCGTGGCCATCGGCAGCGGCATGTCGACGCGCCCGCATGCTGCCGCACTCGTACGCGAACTCGCCACGCACCTCGCCAAGCCGCTCGTACTGGACGCCGACGCGCTCACCGCGCTCTCTCCCGCCGCCGACGTGCTGGTGCCCGCGGTACGCCTGGCCCCCGCGCCGCGCATCCTCACGCCGCACCTGGGCGAGATGCAGCGCCTGAGCGGCCAGAGCCCCGCCGAACTCGAATCGCGGCGCATCGATGCCGCCAAAGGCTGGGCGCAGCGTTGGGGTGCCGTGATCGTGTTGAAGGGCGCGCCCACCGTGGTCGCCGCCCCCGACGGCCGCGTCAGTGTGAACCCCACCGGCGGCCCGGCCCTCGCCACCGCCGGCACCGGCGACGTGCTCACCGGCACGCTCGTGGCACTGCTCGCACAGGGACTGAACGCCTACGACGCCGCTCGCCTCGCGACCTACGCCCACGGCCGAGCCGGCGACCTCGCCGAGCGCGCCCAAGGCCCCCTCGGCGTGACCGCCAGCGACGTGATCGCACTGCTACCGCAGGCCTTGCGGGAAATCGCAGGCTCGAGAAGCTAGCGGGCGCAGCCGCCGAGAGTGGCAATGGCTGGGCCAACAAAAGCCCTGCGGGTCGTTGCCGACCCGCAGGGCCATGAATCGAAGCCGAAAGCCACTGAGTTCTAGATATGCTTCGACACCAACTGCGCCAGTTCCGCCTTCGGCCGGTTGCCCATGACGCGCTCCACCATCTCGCCATTCTTGAACACCATCAGCGTCGGGATCGAGCCCACGCCGTACTTGATGGTGATCTCCTGCTCCTCGTCCGTGTTGAGCTTGACGACCTTGGCGCGGCCCGCGAACTCCGCCGCCACCGCATCCACGGCCGGGGCGACCGCACGGCACGGCCCGCACCAGGGGGCCCAGAAATCGACGAGGACCGGCATATCCGCCTTGAGCACTTCAGCCTCGAAGGTGGCGTCCGTGACAGCATTGGCATTCGACATGGTGTTCTCCAGGAAAACAGGTGATGGCCGGGGACCCGCAGGTCGATGGGTCCAAGACGGAGGCGTGCGGTCCCGCCGGCGGTGCTACCAGCAACTCGTCGGCTTTGGATGCAGCAGCCCGCTGCGGGTTGCTCGCGGAATCACGCCAGAGGGCTCAGGATAGGGACCGCGACAACGAATCGTCAACGACCGCATCACACGCCCCCGTCCACCATCCGATTCCCGAGGCGTGCCGAATGATCCCGCTGCGAGACGACAATCCCGCGCAGAGAATCCCGCTGGTCACACGCATCCTGATCGTGGTGAACGTGCTGGCCTTCATGCTGGAACTCGCGCAGGGCGAACTGCTCCCGGAGTTCCTCCGGGACTGGGGCGTCGTACCCGGCCGGCTGTTCGCCTCGTTCACCGGCGAGACCTCGCTGCCGCTGGAACTCGCCACCATCCTGACGTCACTGTTCCTGCACGCCGGATGGCTCCATCTGGTCGGAAACATGTGGTACCTGTGGATCTTCGGCGACAACGTCGAGGACCGCATGGGCTCGTGGCGCTTCCTCGGCTTCTATCTCTCCTCGGGCTTGGTCGCCGCGCTTGTGCACTCGGCGTTCATTCCCGGCTCGCCCATTCCAACAGTGGGCGCCAGCGGTGCGATCGCCGGCGTACTTGGCGCCTATGCCATGGCGTTCCCGCGCGCACGCGTGCTCACGCTCATCCCCATCGTCTTCTTCTTCCAGGTCATCGCGGTGCCGGCACTGCTGCTGCTCGGTATCTGGTTCGTGCTGCAGTTCATCTCGGGCACGCTGTCGTTCGGCAGTGGCAGTGGCGGCGTGGCGTGGTGGGCGCACATCGCCGGCTTCGTGTACGGCTTCGTCGTGATGGGTGTGATCACCCGCCGGCAGCGCGTGCAACTGCAACTGGCCGAGTAGCGCGGCGCGACGACGTCAGCGTGCGTCGGTGCTCCCTGCGGGCCGCTAGCGCTCACCCGCTGCCGCCTCGCTCGCGCTGCTCGCATCCTGCTTGTTGAACTCCACCGCCTGGCGCGTGCTGCGCCGGCCCAGCCGGTCGTGCACGGCGACCTCGAGCCGGTAGCGGCCCGGTGGCAGCGACTGCACCGGCACGGTGATGTACTGCCGCCGCGTCGGCCCCATGCCGTCGGCGGGACTGCTCACGGTGATCTGGTCGGTCCACTGACGCGGGAACAGCCGGCGGAACCACGGCCGCGAGTCGGTGCGCAACGGGCGGACGGTGTATTCGTAGTCGAACAACGTGACGCCCTGCGCGTCGGGCTGCAGCCGATAGATCTCGAAGTACGCCAGCAGCGGCTCGTCGGGACCGACGCTCGCCGCCAGGTTCGGGTCCAGCCGCACGCTGCTCGTGGCGCGCGCCGCCTCGAGCGGCCCGCACACCAGCATGAGCGCGCTCATCGACAGCGTGGTTCCGGACGGCGGCAGGTCCCGGTAGGTGCGCTGCACGCCGCGAGCGCCGTGCCCGTCGCTGACCGCGATGGCGACGCGGTAGGGCCCGGGCGGCAGCTCGAACGAGAAGTCGCCCGCACGGGACGTGCCGGGATCGCAACGCGCCGCACCCAGCGGCCGCGATTCGCGCGCGACTTCGTGCTCGCTCGAATCCACGACCACGCACTCGGCCACGAGGTTGGGTTGCTCGCCAAGGACGGCCGAGACATGCGCCAGCAGGAGCGGGCCGTGCGGGCCCTCGAACGTGCTCACTCCGGTGAGAAGCGCGAGTGGCTGCGCTCCGGGTGGCAATACCGCGAACGCGCCACGGCCGCCGGATGTGCTCACGAGCCCGTTCTGCTTCATGACCTCGGCATCGGGCACCGGATCGGTGGATGCCCACTGGTTCCTGGGCAGCTCGTAGCGCTGCGACAGCGTGCGGTCCTCGATCAGCACGCGCATGCCGAGTTGCGGGTAGTCCCACACTTGGTTGTGCAGCTCGCTGAAGAACGGCACGGTGTCGCCGACCCGGCGCAGCCCGGCGTCGCCGTCGTAGAACAAGTGATCGTACTCGTTGAGCCGCTTGGCAAGCGGGTAGCCCGGCGGCTGGTAGGCGACATGCGCCGGTGCGCCGTAGCGGATGTACAGCTCCGCGCGCATGTCCCAATGCGCATCCCACGTGTCACTGAACAGCATCACGGCATGAGCGACACGCGCCCAGTACTCGACGCGTGCCTCGTTGGCGGGTGTGGTCGGATCAGGGTCGGCCGCGCTCCAGAACCGGCGCGCGAACTCGGCGCGTTGCACGGGCGACAATTCGGCGAGCGCTTCGCCATCGTCCACCGTCACGAGC
>JANMAX010000341.1:0-13309 GCA_031360075.1 bacterium
CGCGGATCCCACGGCGGACCTCGATTGCTCGGGACTGGTCGACATCGACGACGAACAGATCTTCTTCTTCCATCACTCGCAGGCATGCGACGGGTATGTGGATGCGATTCGGCGCAGCAGTTGGGCCGGGCTCAAGCTCCACTACCGCTGACCCGCCAGTGCCGGGCGTACGGCACGAACGGCCGATGGCGAGTCGCCACCGACCGTTCGTGTGCGCTTGATGCGGGACGCTACAGGATCCTCTCCGCGATGCTCTTCGCCTGCAGGAACAGCAGCAGGTAGTCGCGACCGCCGGCCTTCGAATCCGTGCCACTCATATTGAAGCCGCCGAACGGGTGGCAGCCGACCATGGCACCGGTGCACTTGCGGTTCAGGTACAAGTTGCCGACGAAGAACTCGTCGCGCGCCCGTGCGATCTTCGCCGGATTCTTCGAATACACGGCGCCAGTGAGCCCGAACTCGGTGTTGTTCGCGATCTTCAAGGCGTCGTCGTAGTCCTTGGCGCGGATGATCGCCAGCACGGGGCCGAAGATCTCCTCCTGCGCCAGGCGCGCCGTCGGCGCGATGTCGTCGAACACGGTCGGCTGCACGAACCAGCCCGCCTCGCCGGGCACGCGGCCGCCGCCCAGCAACAGCTTGCCTTCTGACTTGCCCACCTCGATGTACTTCAAGATCGTGTTCATGGCGCGCTCGCTCGCCACCGGGCCCAGATATGTGCCGTACTGGGCGGGGTCGCCCTGCTTGATGAGCTGGGCGATCGCCGGCATGAGCTTGGCCACGAACGTGTCGTGCACCGAGTCGACCACGATGGCGCGCGAGCAAGCCGAGCACTTCTGGCCGCCGAAGCCGAACGCGCTCTGCGCCACGCCCAGTGCCGCGGCGTCCAGGTCGGCTTCGTCGTCGATGACGATGCCGTCCTTGCCGCCCATCTCGGCGACGACGCGCTTCAGCCACTTCTGGCCGGGCTGCACGTCGGCCGCCAGCTTGTTGATGCCGATGCCGACTTCCTTGGAACCGGTGAACGACACGAAACGCGTCTTGGCATGCCGCACGATCTGGTCGCCGACGACGCTGCCGTCGCCCGAGACGAAGTTGAGCACGCCCGCGGGCAGACCGACCTCTTCCATGAGTGCGAAGAACTGCCAGGCGATGCCGGGCGTGTCGCTGGCGGGCTTCAAGACGACCGTGTTGCCGGTGACGATGGCAGCGGTCGCCATGCCGACGCAGATCGCGAGCGGGAAGTTCCACGGCGGGATCACCGCGCCCACGCCCAGCGGCAGATAGACCATGGTGTCCTTCTCACCGGGCATCTGGTGCAGCGGATGCGGGGCGTCGTAGCGCAGCATCTCGCGCGCGTAGAACTCCATGAAGTCGATGGCCTCGGCGGTGTCGGCGTCGGCCTCGTTCCAGCTCTTGCCGATCTCGAGCGTCATCCATGCCGAGAAGTGATTGCGGCGCTCCTTCATGCGTTTCGCGGCCTCGATCAGGTAGGCGGCGCGCTCGGCGGCCGGCACGCGCGACCAGCTCTTGAACGTCTCGTACGCCGTCTCGACGGCCAGCGTCGCCTGCTCCTGCGTGGCCTTCTGGAACCGGCCGAGGACTTCCGACGGCTTCGCCGGGTTCGTGCTGTCGAACGTCTTCGTGCCCTTGTGGCGATCGCCGCCGATGACGATGGAGTACTCCTGCCCCGCCGTCGCACGGATATCGGCGAGGGCCTGCTCATACGAAGCGCGATGCTCGGGCTTGGAGTAGTCGAGATACGTGGTCGGCGAGTATTCGGGCAGCGAGGCCGCGCTCACGGGCGCGATACGGCCGGCGATGGTGGTGCTCATTACAGAGCCTCCGGAGGCGAGCGCGCCTTCCATGGGGGCAGCGCGCGGAACGGTGATGTGGATGGCCGTCAGTCTAGCGCAGCCGCCCGGCGGCCGCCGGGACGGGTGCGGCACAAGGCCGCACAGCCCGGGCGCCGCGATTCCTAACGCAGCAACTGCACGCGCGCCGTGACCGTGCGGCCGGCGGACTCCAGCCGTACCACGTACACGCCCGGCGGCACGCTCCGGCCGTCGCCGTCACGACCGTCCCAGGACAGGAAGCGCCCGGGGGCGATCCCGCCGACTTCGGCGTCGCTCCACTTTCGCACCACGCGGCCGCCCAGATCATGCAACGCGAGCCGAGCCGGGCTCGGGACCCCGCTCGGGAACAGGAATCGTGCGCCGCCCACGTTCGGGGCCCCGAGGACACGCAACTCCAGCGGCGGAAGGGACGGCGGCGGTCCCGAGGGCCCGGGCCCGGCGATGTAGCCGATCGAACCCGAACCCGGGGCGAAGCCCGAGGACTGCCGGCAGAACCACAGCGCGCCGTTGGGGCCCACGCGCCAGTCGCTGACTTCGTTGAACCCCGTCCCCCATGCGACCGGGTCGGACTGCCCAGGCACCTGCGGGGGGATCAGCCATGTTCCTCCGGGCTGCTGCTTCAGCCGCCGCAGCACGCCGGAGTAGTAGTCGCTCGCGAACAGGTCGCCGGTGTACTCGTTCGGCCAGTCCTCGGCGCCGAGCGGGACCTGACGGTAGAGCCCCGCGGCGATGACCGCGGCGCCGTCCTGCTGCGTGCGGTCGTAGTCGTGGACGGGTGGCACGAGCCCTGCGGGTTCCGGCGCGCAATCGGCGCGATGCGCGCCGAGCATGGCGCCCTCGCGGTACGGCCAGCCGAAGTTCGCTCCCAGCGGAGCGCCCGCCTGCGCACCACGGCGGCCGGCCCTTCCCGCTCGATCCGACCCGCGATCCACCCCCGGATCGAAGCTCAAGACGGGTGCGTCCAGCAGGTCGACTTCCTCACGCAGGTTCTCGCCGACATCGCCAATGACCAACACGCCGGTGGTGCGGTCGATCTGGAAGCGGAACGGGTTGCGCAGGCCGTACGCCGCAATCAGCCGCTGGTTGGAGTCCGCCGCGGCGACGAAGGGATTGTCCGGCGGAGTGATCTGGTCACGGAACGCGCGGCCGGGACCCGGCGGCAGCGCGTCGGTGCGCAGGCGCAGGATGACGCCACGCAGCGACGTGGTGTCCTGTGCCGCGCATGGCACACCGTCCGCGCGCAGCAGCCGCACGCGGCCGGTGAACTGCTCGGCGTAGAGCCAGCGGGCAGCGGGCAGGAACTGGAACGCGACCGGAGCGTCGAGGCCGGAGGCGACCGTCACGACCGCGAAGCCGGTGGGCACGGTCTGCGCGTCCGCGCACCCAGCGGACAGGGCCGCGAGCGCGATCAGCGCGCGCGCCGCGCTGCACATCCGGCAGCCGATCGCGAAGGAGGTTCGCACGGCCGGGAGCATACTCGTCCGAAACGGGTTCGGGAATCCCATTGCGCCCGGCCCGTGCCGCCCCTGATACTGCCGCGCCATGAGATTCCATCAGAGTTATCGCATGCTCGCCGGGCTCGCCACCGGCATGCTGCTCGGCGTCATCGCCCATCTCGTGTGGGGCGACGCCGCCGGATTGCAGCAGTTCGTGAAACTGGTCACCGAGCCCGCGGGCAAGATCTTCCTGCGCCTGCTGTTCGTGCTGGTATTGCCGCTCATCGTCTCGGCGCTCGCACTCGGCGTGTCGGGGCTCGGCGACTTGAAGGCGCTGGGCCGCATCGGACTCAAGACGCTGGTGTACACGGTCGTCGTCAGCACCATCGCCGTGCTCATCGGTGTCGGCATGGTGAACCTGATCAGGCCCGGCGCCGGGCTGTCGCCCGAGCTCAGGGCCCGGCTGCTCACGCAGGCCTCGGCCGCGCCACCACCCGCGCCCAACGCCAGCGCGACCGGTGTCGACTTCATCGTGGCGCTCGTGCCCAACAACATCGTCAAGGCCATGGCCGAGGGCGACATGCTCGCGGTCATGATGTTCGCGCTGCTGCTCGGCGCCGGCATCGCCGCGACGCGCACCGAATCGGCGCGCCGCTTCGAGGAAGGACTGCAGGGGCTGTACGAAGTCGCCATGAAGTTGCTCGAGATGGTCATCCGGCTCGCGCCACTCGGCGTCGCCTGCCTGACGTTCACGCTCACCGCCCGACTCGGCTACGACGTCCTGAAGCAGTTGGGCGCGTACGTGTTCACGGTCATCGCCGCGCTCGCGATCCAGCAGTTCGTGGTGTACTCGGCGAGCGTGTCGTGGTTCGGCGGCATGCATCCGATGAAGTTCTTCCGCGGCATCCGCGAGGCCATGCTCACGGCCTTCTCGACCGCGTCCAGCAACGCCACGCTCCCGACGGCGTAGGCGGTGGCCGAGCGCGAGCTGAAGCTGCCGTCGCATGTCAGCCGCTTCGTGCTCACCATCGGCTCGACCGCGAACCAGAACGGCACCGCACTGTTCGAGGGCGTCACCGTGCTGTTCCTGGCGCAGTTCTACGACGTCGTGCTGTCGTTGTCCCAGCAGTTCACCGTGGTGTTCATCTGCATCCTGGGCGGCATCGGCACCGCCGGCGTGCCCGCCGGCTCGCTCCCCGTGGTGGCCATGATCCTCGGCATGGTCGGTGTGCCGGTCGAGGGCATCGGCATGATCCTGGGCGTCGACCGGCTCCTGGACATGTGCCGCACCACGCTCAATGTCACCGGCGATCTGGCCGCCGCCGTGGTCGTCTCACGCGGCGAGGAACTGCCGTCGTCGTTCGAGGGATGACACCGCACGGGGCGTCCGCGGCGTGACACCGCCCGCGGCATTCGGCGCGCTCGTGGTGGGCGCCGGCATCAACGGCCTGGCGACCGCCTGGCACTTGGCGCGCATGGGCGTGCCGCGCGTCGCGCTGGTCGAGCGCTTCCGGCTGCATCATGACCGCGGCAGTTCGCACGGCGCCGGACGCATCACGCGCAGCACCTACTCGGATGCGCGCTACGTGCGTCTGGTGCGCGTCGCACACGAACAGGACTGGCCCGCGCTCGAACGCGACAGTGAAGCCAAGCTCATCCACCCGGCGGACGGCATCTTCTTCGGGCCGCCCGATGGCGGGCTCGGGCAGTGGGAAGCGGCCGTCGCCGCGGCCGGCGCAAGCGGTGTCGAACGCATCGACCCGGCCGAGGCCCGCAGGCGCTTCCCGGCGTTCGCGTTCCCGGACGCGCACGCCGTGCTGCACGATCACACCGGCGGCGTCGTGGCCGCGGCCGACACGCTGCTGGCGCTCGACCAGCGCTGCCGGGTCGAGGGCGTGCACGTGCTCGAGGACACCCGCGTGCTGGGGATCGATCCGGCCGCCGATCCGGTCGTCATCGACACCGACCGCGGCCGGCTGCTCGCCGAGCGCGTCGTGGTGACCGCCGGGGCCTGGGTCGGCAACCTGCTCCCGGCCCTGGCGCGCAAGTTCTCGATCCAGCGCCAGCACGTCGGCTACTTCGCGCTCGCCGGTGAACCAGAAGCCATGCGCCCGGGACGCTTTCCGGTCTGGGTCTATCTCGGCTCGCCCGCGACCGGGCTCTACTACGGCCTGCCCGAGTTCGGGCGCCCTGGCATCAAAGCGGCACTGCACGGCGTGGGCACCGGCAGCGACGATCCGGATCAGCACCCGCGGCCTGACCCCGCGGCCATCGAACGCGTACGGGCGTTCCTCGGTCGCCAACTGGCGGCCACGCTCGGCGAGACGCTCCACACCGAGACCTGCCTGTACACGAACACTTCCGACGAGCATTTCGTCGTCGGCCCGTTGCCAGGCCACCCGAGGGTCGTCGTGGGCTCGGCGTGCTCCGGGCACGGTTTCAAGTTCGGGCCGCTCATGGGGCGGCTGCTGGCCGAACTGGCGCTCCATGGCCGCACGACGGTCCCCGAGTTCGAGGACGCGCGCGCCACGTTCGCCCCTCCGGTGGGCTAACCCGCGGCTTGGGAGAACCTTGACTGGCGCCCAGGCGAGGGGTGCTAATATGCGCTTGTTCCTGCTCCGTGTTCAAACACATGTTAGCCGTCGGTCAAGAGTATGCGGCCCATGACACGGGGCGTCATCTCAACCACCCTGTGCGCAGCCGAGGCCGTAGATCACCTGACGCCTGGATGGGAGTTCCCCCGGCTCCTGCTTCACACCCCTCGTTTGAAGGAGATGCCCATGAAGTTCGCGACTCGCCCGCTGCTCGCTGCTCTCGCCCTTGCCCTCTCCGCATCGTTCGCGGCCGCCGCGCCGACCACCTGGAAGATCGACCCCTCGCACACGGAAGTCGGGTTCGAAGTGCGCCACTTCTTCTCGAAGGTCCATGGCGTGTTCCACGACGTCGCCGGCACGATCGTGTTCGACGAAGCCGATACCGCCGCGGTGAAGATCGATGCCACGGTCAAGGTCGCCAGCGTCGACACCGGCAACGAAAAGCGTGACGGCCACTTGCAGAGCGCCGACTTCTTCGATGCCGAGAAGAACCCGACGCTGACGTTCAAGAGCACGAAGGTCGCGAGGGCGGGCAAGAACAAGTTCAAGATCACGGGCGACCTCACCATGCGCGGCGTCACGAAGCCAGTCGTGTTCGACGCCGAGTTCATCGGTGCTTCGGCGGTCAGCGTGGGTGGCCAGTCGTGGGGTTCGAAGGCGGGTTTCTCGGCGACCACGGTCGTCAACCGCAAGGACTTCGGCATCAACTGGAACAAGGCGCTCGACAATGGCGGCTTCATGGTCGACGACAATGTCACGATCGTGCTCAATGTCGAGGCCGACAAGGCCGAGTGACCGGCAGGGCCACGGCCCGTATGTTGTTTCGCGGCACGAACGACGGTGCGTGATCGCCGGAACGCAACAGGGCCCGGAGCGTCGCTCCGGGCCCTGTTGCGTTTCACCTCGCGGGTCTCGCCGCATGCGGCTCGCGGCAGGATCGCGAACTACCGGTACAACGACTTCACGCGGCTCCACGTGCTTTTGCCCGTGGGCACCGGCGCCGAGCCGAGCTGCGCACGCAGCTCGCCGCCCGGGAACAACGTCGAATGGATGTTCACGTAGAAGTTGCCCGCGTTCAGGTTCGTCACGTCGGTCGCCGTGATGCCCGTGACGATGAAGTTCGTGAGCGTGCCACTCTGGTTGCCCGCGCCGAACACCCAGCCTGCAGCCACGCCGCTGACCCCCCACGTCACGGCCGCGTTCGACCCGGCCGGCGCCGGACCGTGGATGTGCGAAGCCGAGTAGACGCCGACGAGGTTCTGGAACTGGACCGAGATCGACAGTTGGGTCTGGGCCGCGTTCAGCACGACCGTGGCGTTGCCGGTCGCTGCGGTCGCAACCGGCGGGACTTCGGTGGCACCGGTGAGCACACCGATGTACGTGGTCTGCGCGACCGCCGTGGAAGCGAGCGCGAGGGTGCAGAGCATGGCCAACAGAGAATCGCGAAGACGCATGGGGGCCTCCAGAGGATGGATACGGCGGCACGCCAGGGGACGGCGTCCGGATGAGAGCAGTCAATCGACTACCACTCAAGTCGCAGTGTGCTCCGCGGCACACCGCCGACTCAACGGTATTCGTCCTGAGGAACGTCTGGTCCGCAAGTTCGTGTCACAGGCGGAACCACTTTGTGCGTGGACCGGGGCCGAGATCGACCCGTGTCAACCCGGGCCGCCCGGTTCGCGCTCAGTAAACCGCCGAATTCCCGTGGCGGGACGCAGTTTCATGATGCGCTCGTTCCGGGTGCTGAGGATAATCAACGGTGGTACCCACGACGTCGCCCACCCGAGGTGTCCCGCATGAACCGCGTCCTGCCCGCCCTGTTCGCTATCGTCGCGTTGCTGGAATGCGCGCCCGTACAGGCGGTACCGCCGGGTCATTGCGCCCCGGCCAGGGTCACGGCCGTCACCGGCGATCCGGGTGCCTACCGCATCGAGACGGCGCACGGCGTGACCCTCGCGCGCCGACCCGCGCCGCAAGCGAATCTCACGCCGCCGACCGCCGTGTTCCGCGTCTACCGCGGGTTCTTCGACTTCGACGGCGATACCATCTCGACGATCCGCGACACCATCGTGGTCATCCAGGGGTCAACGGTGGCGTGGATCCAGTACCAGCAGGATTTCCACACCGTCACGAATGGCACCGACTCCGGTGACCTGAGCGCGGCATCCGAATTCAACGCCATCCTCGATGGCATCAACACCCGCTTCGACTGGACCTACACCACACCCGGCAAGCACGACTTCTTCTGCTTCATCCACGAGCCCGTCATGCTGGGTACCGTGTTCGTGATCCCGGCGACGCTCGATGTGAAGCCGGGCGTGATCCGCAAGGCCGCGTTCACCCGTCTGCCCGCGCCCAACCCGACGCGCGGACAAGTCTCGTTCGCCATCGCGATGCCAAGAACCGCTGCCGTGCTGCTCACGGTGCACGACATCGCGGGTCGCGCCATCGCGACCATTCACGACGGCGCCTTGCCCCCGGGTGAGCACCGGTTCCAGTGGAACGGTCGCAGCACGAGCGGCCGCGCGGTCGAGAGCGGGCGCTACTTCATCCGCATGGCGACGGGCGAAGGACAGGACACGCGCGCGGTGACGCTGGTCCGATAGGGGCCGGATCCCCGCCATCCCAGCCACGCCGGATGCGCGGCTGGACGTTGCTCCCGGACCCGGTGGTGCCGCTCAGCGCTCCCGACGACTCACTGGATACGAAGGGCGCGAGAGCGCAGCGCTCCCGCGCCCTTCGCGTTGCCATCCGGACGGCCGCGCACCTCGATGTCGGCAGGCGCTAGTGGTTGCCCCCCGGCGAGGTTCCCGAGGCCGCACCCGTGGATTCGGGCTTGGCTTCGGTCTTGGTCTCGGGCTTCGCCTTGGTTCCAGCCTTGGGGGCCTTCAGCGCTTCGGGAGCCGCCGCGATCGCCGCCTCGAGCTGCTTTGCGAGGTCCTCGGCACGCAGGCGCTTGAGCCACGCCAGCTGGCCCTGCGCACCTTCGAGGTCGCCGTTCTCGAGCAGCGCCTCGCCGTAGTACTCACGCGCCGGCGCGTAGTCGGGCTCGATGCGCAGGCAAGCCGCGTAAGCGTCCAGCGACTTCTCGTAGTTGCCGAGTTTCCGCCACGAGAAGCCCTGCAGGTTGAGCGCCTCGTAGTACTTCTTGTCGAACTCGAGCGCACGCCCTGCGCGATCGATGGCGCGCTTGAACAGCTTCTCGGCTTTCTTGGAATCCGGCGTCTCGGCGGTCAGCGCTTCCTTCGCCTTCGCGACGTCGTCGTAGGCATTGGTGTACCAGCCCTCGGCCTCCTGACGCGGCGACTTCTGCTCACCGGCCTGCGGACTCGAGCCCGGCGACGGGGAGGATGGCGTCTCGGGGCGGCTGCCGCCCGAAGCGAACGACGGTGTAACGGCGACAGACAGCATCAGCACCGAGAGCAGCAGGCGATTGCGCATGGGATCTCCTCGTGTCGGCCAGCGGGGTGTGCAAGTGTATTGTCGCCCACGCGGGGCCGCCCCGCCACGCCGATTCTCGCCCCACCCCGGCGCGACGGTGCAGGATGCAGCGAATCGCACACGAATTGGAGGTTCCTTGACGCCCCCCGGCACGCCGGTCACGACGCTCACGAGCGCCGCCGAGCTGTCCCTCGGCGATCTCGCCGAGTTGTTCAATCGCGCGTATGAAGGGTACGAGGTGCCGATGCACATCGACGCCGGCGCGATGGCGTTCATGGAAGAGACGTTCGACCTGTCCCCCGCCGACTCGCGGGTCGCGTGGCGGGACGGCCGCGGCATCGGGGTCGCCATGCTCGGACTGCGCGGCGAGCTTGCCTGGGTCGGCGGCATGGGCGTGGTGCGTGAGGCCCGGCGCTCCGGTGTCGGCGAGCAGCTCATGCACGCGCTCATCACGGCGGCGCGGGATGCCGGGGCCAAGCGGCTGGGTCTCGAGGTGCTTGAGCACAACACGGTCGCGCAGCGGTTGTACGAGAAACTGGGCTTCCGGCGCTGGCGGCGGCTCGAGGTCTGGCTGTGGGAGAGCGCGCCCTCCGGCCGCGCCGGCACCGCGACCGCCGGGGCGCCGCGCGAGGCGCACGCCCGCATCGTCGCCGCCAGGCGTGCCCTTGAGCCATGGCAGCGCGCCGACGAGTCGCTCGCCTGGCTCGATGTCTTGTCGCCTGCGCTGCGGGCCCTCAGCACGCCCGGGGGCGACGCCGTGTACCGCGTCATCGACGGCCGCGCCAGCGTGCTGCAACTGCACGCCACCAGCGAGACCTCGGCCGGTGTGCTGCTGGACACCATGCGCACCCGGACGGGAGTCCAGGCCGTGCGTTACCTCAATGTCCCCGACGACGACCTGGTGGCCGGCGCTCTGCGCGCGCGCGGGGCGGTGTGCTCGGGCGCCCAGTTCGAGATGGCACTGGACCTTTAGGGGCGGTGGCGCCCGTACGGTGACGGTGCACGTACCGCCGAAGTCCTCTACGCTCTGGGCGCCGCTGGATGTCCGCGCTCACCTTCCCCTCATCCGTGAGGTTTACCCTAATGGTTCGCAAGATCGCTTTCGGAATGTTCATCGTGGTCGCGGCCCTGGGCTACGTCGCCTGGAGCAAATACTCCGCGCCACCGCCGGCGGCCGAGTCCGCCGACGCATCGGCGATGCCGCCCAGCGGCATGCCGGGTGGCATGCCGGAAGCCGCGGCGGAGCCGATGCACCCCGGTGTGCACTGGCAGGTTCCCGCCTCGTGGACGACCGGGCCCGAGAAGAGCATGCGGCTTGCCACCTACGTCGTGAAGGATGCCGAGTGCGCGGTGTTCTACTTCGGGCCGAAGCAGGGTGGCAGCGTGGACGAGAACATCGACATGTGGGCGAGCCAGTTCGACGGCCGGCCGAACCCGAAGCGCGAACTCCGCACGGTCGGTGACCTCAAGATCACTCGCGTCGAGATCGACGGCGCCTACCTGTCACCGGGCGCCGACATGAAGCCGCAGGGCAGCAAGCCGGGCTACCGGATGCTCAGTGCGATCGTGCAGGGCCCGCAGGGCATGGTGTTCTTCAAGTTCACGGGCCCCGCCGCGACCGTCAAGGGTGCGACCAAGGACTTCGACGCGCTGCTGTCCAGCATGCACACGGACTGAGTCGGACGTGGCGCCCGAAGCCGCTGCGAACTGGCCCGAGGCCGGTGCTGCCGTGCTGCTCGGGGCCTATGAAGTCTGGCGTGCGCGTTTCGCCGGCATCACGGCGCGCTCGCGCCGCCACTTCGAACGCCGCGATGGGCTGGCCGCACAGCGCGATTCGGCGCGCCGGCTCGACCTCTATGGGGAGTGCGTGGTGGAGAGCCTGGTCCAGCTCGAGTCGCGCATCGGCGCACTGGCCGGCGACCGGCCGACGTGGAACGCCATGCGTGACGCATTCGGCCGCCGCGTCGCGGGCCGTGCCGACATCGAACTCACCGAGACGTTCTTCAACTCCTGCGTCCGGCGCACGTTCCATACCGTCGGCGTCGACCCGGACGTCGAGTTCGTGGCCATCACCCTGTTGGATGCCCCGGGACTGCCCAGCCCTGGACTCACCGTGACGTACCCACGCGAGGACCGGCTCGACCAACTCGTCCGCCGCATGCTCGAGGCGCTGCCATTCGAGCTGCCGTGGGACGACCTCGAAGGTGACGCCCGCCGCGTCGCGACCGCGATCGTGGCCGAGGCGGACGTGCGCCGCATCCAGGCGGTGGAACTCGCCCGGCCGGTGTTCTACCGCGGCACGAGCGCCTACCTGGTCGGCCGGCTGGTCACCGACGGGCCGGCGATCCCGCTGCTGCTGGCGCTGCACAACCCCGCGGGGCGCATCGTGGTCGACTCGATCCTGCTGTCCGAGGACGAGGTCAGCATCGTGTTCAGCTTCGCACGCTCGTACTTCATGGTCGGCTACGAGCGGCCGCGCGAGCTGGTCGACTACCTGCGCGCCATCATGCCGCGCAAACCGCTCGCCGAGCTGTACACCGCCATCGGCCTGCACCGGCACGGCAAGACCGAACTCTATCGCTCGCTGCTGCGCCACCTCGCCACCAGCGACGACCGCTTCGAGATCGCACCGGGCCAGCGCGGCATGGTGATGTGCGTGTTCACTCTGCCCGGCTTCGACGTCGTGTTCAAGATCATCCGCGACCGTTTCGATCCGCCCAAAACCGTGACACACGACGAGGTCCGGCAAAAGTACCGCTATGTGTTCCGGCACGACCGCGCCGGACGCCTGGTCGATGCGCAGGAGTTCGAGCACCTGGAATTCGCCCGCGAACGCTTCGACCCCGAATTGCTCGACATGCTGCTGACGAAGGCCGGCGAGACCGTGCGCGTGGAAGGCGGGACGGTCGTCATACGCCATCTGTATACCGAACGGCGCCTGCGCCCACTCGACCTCTACCTGCGCGAAGCCGACCCGCGCGCCGCGCGCGCGGCGGTGGTCGACTACGGGCAGGCGCTGCGCGACCTCGCGGCCACGAACATCTTCCCCGGGGACATGCTGCTCAAGAACTTCGGGGTCTCCCGGCACGGCCGGCTGATCTTCTATGACTACGACGAACTGGCCCCTCTCACCGAGTGCCGTTTTCGTGAATTGCCGCAGTCTTCGGGCGACGAGGACGACGTCGCCGGGGAGCCGTGGTACTACGTGGGCGAGAGGGATATCTTCCCAGAGGAATTCCGGACTTTCCTCGGGCTGCGCGGCGACCTGCTCGACGCGTTCCTCGCCCATCACGAAGCGCTGCTGGGTGTGACGTTCTGGCTCCGCATGCAGGACGTGCACACCCGTGGCGAAGTCCTCGATGTCGATCCCTATCGGGCGTCGCGCCGGTTGCGCCGCGGAGCGGCGGACCCGGATGAGCGCACCGATGACCCCTCCGCCAGGAGCCACTGACATGAGCGTCACGCAAGGCGAACCGATCGTCCTCAAGGACGGCCGCATGATCGTCCCGTCGCACCCCATCCTGCCGTTCATCGAGGGCGACGGCACCGGCCCCGACATCTGGCGCGCCTCGGTCAAGGTGTTCGACGCCGCGGTCGAGAAGGCCTACGGCGGCAAGCGCAGGATCGTCTGGCACGAAGTGCTCGCCGGCCAGAAGGCGTTCGACCAGACCGGCAACTGGCTTCCCGATGCGACGCTCGATGCCTTCCGCGGTTATCGGGTCGGCATCAAGGGGCCGCTCACCACGCCGATCGGCGGCGGCATCCGCTCGCTGAATGTCGCGCTGCGTCAGATTCTGGACCTCTACGTCTGCCTGCGCCCGGTGCGCTGGTTCAAGGGCGTGCCATCGCCGGTCAAGGCGCCCGAGAAGGTCGACATGGTGATCTTCCGCGAGAACACGGAGGACATCTATGCCGGCATCGAGTTCCAGGAAGGCAGCCCCGAGGCCATCAAAGTGCTCGCGTTCCTCGAGCAGGAGTTCCCGAG
>JANMAX010000307.1:0-1931 GCA_031360075.1 bacterium
CGGCCTTGAGGCTTTCGAGGAAGCGACCGCGGTTGTCTTGCAGATAGCTGTCTAACGCGCTCAGCGTGGCGTTCTCGCTCATGGTGGCGTTCTCGCATTAGGGGGGCGTTGTGGTTGGGTGAACGCTGGACTGTAGAACGCCGTCGCGATTGCCGACAACAGATTCTGTGGCCCTGCCCCCCGCGGGAGCATCGCGCCGCAGCTCGCCCCAGCAGGCTCCGCGTGGCGGGCGCTTGTACGCGGCCCCGTCATCAGCCACCATGTCCCACCCCACCGGAGCCTCCATGCAGCTACGCATCCTCTACAAAGAGTGCTGTGGCAACGGCCAGTGCCGCGAGATCGCGCCTGGGGCGTTCGGCATGGATAGCAAGCAGAAGGCGACCATCCTGGACCCGGAGTCCGAGACCCCGGAGAAGATCCTCGAGGCCGCCGAGAACTGTCCATGCTCGGCGATCGTGCTCATGGACGATGAGGGCGAGGTCACCTTCCCATGAGCCTCACGGGGCTGAAGCTGCGCGAGACGGCGTGGCACCTGGCGGTGTGCAAGTTCCCCGCGAACAGCCCCCTGCCGGTCTGGGTGCTGCACGAGGCCGCCGAGTTCTGGTCGATCACGCGCACGCCAAGCGAACTCTCGGTGGTTTGCCCCGAGGCCGACCTGCCGCCCTCGGTCGAGATGTTCGTCGAGAAGGGCTGGCGCGCGTTCGAGCTGGTGGGCCCGGTGCCATTCACCACCACCGGCGTGATCTCGGGGCTCACGGCGCCGCTGGCTGTGGCGGGCATCGGCGTGTTCGTGATCAGCACGTACGACACGGACTACATCCTGGTGAAGGGCAGCAACTTCTCGCGCGCCGGCGCGCTGCTGCGGCAGGTGTGCCAGTTCGTGGCTTAGCCGAACCAAGCGGCACCGGGCTCGCGTCGCCCGGCACAGCCTCGGACGTCACAGGCGGCTCGCCAACCCCGACTAGTCGCCCTCGACCTGCTCGGGCTCGAGGCTCATGTGCTGGTGCACGATCTTCCAGCCCTTGTCGGCCTTCTCGAGCACCATGCTGAGCGCCCCGGTCCGCTGCACGCTCTCGTCCTGGTTGGCGCCGCCGATGGCCAGCGTCACCGGCGCCACCACGAGCGCTGCGCTGCCGCCCAGCGGGCGGACATCGATCGAGCCCAGCGCCATCTGGAAGCTGCCCGAGGCGGCCGCCGTGGCACCATCGTTGAACGTGCGGATGGCATCCCAACCCCGGGCCACGCTCCCGTTGATCGCCATGCTGACCCCGTCGGTACGGCTCACCAGCTCCATCATGGCGGTGACGTCGGGCTTGTTGTTGGCGTCCACGTAGTCGCGCACCAGTTGCTGGACTTCCGTGCGAGTGGCTTCTGGCGACGGGCTGTTGCAGCCGGAGCAGGTGAGCAACAGCGTCACGCACAGCAACGTGGCGATACGCGGCATCGGGCGGCTCCTATCGAGGGCGGTCACAGGGACTGGGGCCGGCGACGGGGGTTCGCCAACGGCAGATTACCACGGCCGGACGAATCTCCCGAAACGGCACCTGCTCGCGGGCCTGCGCCCGACCGGGGCGCAGGTGTGCCAGTTCCTCGACCAGGAGCCTGTCCGAGTATTGGCACTCACGAAATTTCGCCCTCCGCAGCTGCCACAAGATCGACTATCGCGGATGCCCTCGACTGACTCGCTGGCAGAAATTCACGGTTTTCGGATTGCTCGGACAGGCTCCTGGCCCAGGAACACCACGACCTGCTCCCGGCTCAGCGTCGGGCAACCTTCGAGGAAGTCGTCGAGCGTCTCGCCCCCACCGGGGTGATTCCAGCCTCACCTCCCGCCGCCGAATTCCAGTTCCCACGCGAACACGAACTGGAACGCGCCGCCGGACTTCATGACCACGCCCTGCTCGTACTTGAGCGAGTCCCCGCGCTTCTCC
>JANMAX010000360.1:0-5634 GCA_031360075.1 bacterium
CTTCGACTGCGACCACGACGGCAGCTTCGGCATTCCCGACCTGTTCTGCTGCGCACATGAGATCCTGGGTGGCAGTGGTGTGCCGGGAGACAGCGCCGTGGTGCACAGCGGGCTCAGCGTGAGCATGGACCCGCCCGTGGCTGAGGGCTCCGGTGTGCGTGTGCGCGTGCGGGTGAAGGGCGCCGCCGCGCTCGGTGCCGCGCTCCTGCGGCTGCGCTACCCGGCGGATCGCTGGCGTGTCACGTCGCCGGCCGGTGCCGATGCGGGCTTCGCGGCGGGCTGGCTGCCGCTGATCGACGACCACGATGCCGGGCTGCTGCGTGTCGGTGCGCTGCGGCTTGCCGAGTCCGCCGCCGGCGAGCTGGTGTACGACCTGCACGCCGAGCCGCTCGACGGCATGGGGGCGGCGGGCTCCCTCGTGGTCGAGGGCGCCGACCTGACGTCACCCGACGGCGCGGTGTACACGCCGGCCTCGGCGCTGCCGAGCGCCGAGCTTTCCCCGGCACCGCTCGCGGCCACGATCGAGTTGTCGCCGGCGCGGCCCAACCCATTCGGCCGGGCCACGAGCTTCACGGTGAGCCTGCCGCGCGATGCCGCGGTGGAGTTGTCGGTGCACGATCTCGCCGGGCGGCGCATCGCGCTGCTGGCGCAGGGCCGGCTCGCCGCCGGCCGTCGCACATTCACGTGGGACGGCAGCGGGGCGCGTGACGGGCTCTACTTCGTGCGGCTCAGCATCGCCGGTCGCGTGCTGACGACGCGAGTCGCGCTGCTGCGCGAAGGGCGCTGAGCCAAGCCATGGAAGTGCGGGGGGCGGTCCTCAGGGGCCGCCCTCTTCGCATGGGCGCTGGCGTACTCGCGGCGCCTGAACACCGCGGGAAAGGTTATCTTGAGGCTGCGCACTCCGGACACTCCGGCGTCCACTGGGCAGGCCTCGTCCTGCTCGACTTCATCCCCCCGGACTCCACCCCGCAAGAGGGACCGTCATGAACCGACTTCGTGTCCTGTCGTGCTCGCTCACGGTTGGCGCCATCGTGCTTGCATCCGCGGTGCTCGTGCATGCCGCTGCCACCCGCACCGACCAGTCGGCCGGACGCGGCAAGTACCTCGTCACCATCATGGCGTGCAACGAGTGCCATACGCCGGGCACGTTTTACGGCGCGCCAGACTTCGAGCGCTTCCTGTCGGGCAGCGAACTGGGCTGGGCGGGGCCGTGGGGCGTGGCGTACGCCTCGAACCTCACGCCTGACGCCGAGACCGGCATCGGCAAGTGGAAGCCCATGGAGATCGCCAAGGCGATCCGTAGTGGCAACCGTCCCGACGGCCGCCAGTTGGCGCCCGCGATGCCGTGGCTCAACTACTCCAACCTGAGCGAGGCGGACGCCATGGCGATCGCCGTGTACCTCAAGACACTCAAGCCGGTGAAGCACGCGGTGCCGAAGCCGCTGCCACCGGGCGCCGAAGCGAAGGGCCCCGTGCTGGCGTTCCCCCCTCCGAGCGCATGGGACGCGCCGCGCGAGGCCGCGGCCGAGCCCAGGAAGTAGCGGGGCAGCGCAAGATCGCAGGCGCCCCGGGTGCGGGGCGTTGACACCCGTTGGGGCCGCTGACAACGTGAGCGCATGACGGACCCCACCTCCATCGCACACGCGCCGGCGCCTGCGGTCGAGACGCGAGGCCTGCGCCGCGTCTTCAAGGGCTCGCGTGGCTCACCCGAGGTCATCGCACTGGCCGGCGTCGACCTGCGCATCGAACGCGGCGAAGTGTTCGGCTTGCTGGGGCCCAACGGCGCGGGTAAGACCACGGTCATCAAGATCCTCAACACGCTGTTGTTTCCCACCAGCGGCGAGGCGAGCGTGGCGGGATTCGACGTGGTGCGTGACGCGCAGGAGGTGCGCCGCCGCATCGCGCTGGTCTCGGGCGGCGAGAGTTCCGGCTACGGTATCCTGAATGTGCGCGAGTGCCTGTGGATGTTCTCGCAGTTCTACGGCGTGCCCGCCGCCGAGGCCGGGCCGCGCGTCGACCAATTAATCGCATCACTCGGACTCGCCGAACTGGCCAGCACGCGCATCAACCGGCTGTCGACCGGCCAGCGCCAGCGCATGAACTTCGCGCGCGGCTTTGTCTCGGATCCCGAGATCCTGTTCCTGGATGAGCCCACGCTCGGCATGGACGTGAACGCCGCGCGCATGTTGCGCGAGTTCGTGCTCGACTGGGTGCGCGAGCGCGCCGGCCGGACCGTGCTGCTCACCACCCATTACATGGCCGAGGCCGACCAGTTGTGCGACCGCATCGCCATCATCGATCGCGGCCAGGTGCTGGCGTGCGACACGCCGGCCACGCTGCGGCGTTCGGTGGAGGGCGGCCAGCACGTCGAGCTCGAGGTGCTGGGCGTGCCCGAAGGGCTCACCGAGGTCGATGGCGCCACGGTCACGTGGGGCGCGCCGCACCCCGAGCGTGGCACCCACACCATGAAGCTGCGCCTGCCCGATGCGGGCCGGCTGCCGCTGGTGTTGCGGACACTCGAAGCGCGCGGGGTGGCCGTGCGCGGAGTCTCGACGCGCGAAACCAGCCTCGAGGACGCCTTCATCGCCATCGTCGGCCGCGGGCTCGACGACGGGGAGACGCCGGCGTGAGCCGGACGCACGGCGGCGCGCGTCCGGCGCGACCGGAGCCTACGCGCGATGGGCGCGCCCCGCGGAGCCGCTCGTGAGCAGCACTCCCGCCACCGTCCGCCCGGGCCCGTCGATGCCGCGCGAGCGGTGGGCGCGGAACACCGGCTGGCGGCTGTTCGTGCAGGCCATGCTGGCGCGCGCGTACGTCCGCATCGTGGGTTCGCTGCGAGAGCCGGCGTGGATCCTGTCTGACGCCGTGTTCCCGAATCTCGGCATGTGCGCGTTCGTGCTGATGTACCGCGCGCTGCATGCACCCAAGTCGTACGAGGCGCTCGCGATCGTCGGTGGCATCCTGACCACATACTGGATGAACGTGGTGTGGGGGATGGGAGCGCAGCTCTACTGGGAGAAGCAGCAGGGCCAGCTGCAGCTTTACTTTGCGGCGCCCTGCTCGAGGCTCGCCATCTTGTCGGGCATGGCCATCGGCGGGCTTGCCGCCACCGCGCTGCGTTCGCTCGCCGGCGTCGCCATGGGCGTGTTCGTGTTCCATATCGAGGTCGCACCATTCTCGCCGTGGCTGCTGGCGGGCGTGTTCGTGCTCACCATGCTGGCGCTGTATGCACTCGGCATGTGCCTGTCGAGCATGTTCCTGCTGTATGGCCGCGAGGCCTGGCACACCGCCAATGCACTGCAGGAGCCGGTCTACTTCCTGTCCGGGCTCTACTTCCCGATCCGCTCGCTCGGCACGTTCGGCGCCGTGGCGGCCGGCATCCTGCCGCTCACGCTCGGCGCCGACGCCATCCGTCAGGTGTTGCTGGGCCGTGGCGCGCGCCCGCTGCTGCCGCTCGGCTGGGAAGCGCTCGGGCTCGCGGGCTTCGCGGTGCTGTTCCTGTGGCTCGCGCGCGTGCTCATGGCCTACCTCGAGACCCTCAGCAAGCGCGAGGGGAGGCTCACCCAGCGATGGCAGTGAGCGCGGCATCGTTCCGCACTTCGTTCGCGCGCGCCCGTACCGCGGCCTGGCTGGGCTGGCAGGTCGAGGGCAACTGGGCCGATCCGGTGCTGTTCGCCATCTACGTGCTTGCCCGCCCGCTCGCCACCGCGTTCATCCTGGTGGCCATGTACCGTTCGGTTTCGGGCCATGGCGCCGATGCCGCGGTGTTCACCGGGTTCTACGTCGCGAACGCGTTCCACGCCTACGTCAACACCGTACTGGTCGGGCTCGGCTGGGTGGTGTTCGAGGAGCGCGAGGAGTACGAGACGCTCAAATACGTGTATGCGTCGCCGGTGGGCATGTTCACCTATCTCGCCGGGCGTTCATGGGTGAAGTTCTCGCTCGCCACCGTCAGCGTGCTGGTGACACTCCTCGTGGGCTGGTTCGCGCTCGGTGTGCGCTGGGACTGGTCGCATGTCCAGTGGCTGCCGCTCGTCGCCACGCTCGTGGCCGGACTGGCCTCGACGCTGTTCATGGGCTTCCTGCTCGCAGGGTGGTCGCTGGTGTTGGTGCGTTCGGCGATGGTCGTGCTCGAGGGCGCGACACTCGCGATGTACCTGCTGTGCGGTGTGATCTTCCCCATCGACCTCATGCCGGCGGTGCTGCGTGCGGTGGCACTCGGGCTGCCGTTCACGTGGTGGTACGAGGGCATCCGCCGGTTCCTGACCGGTCATGGCACGCCCGGGCTCATGCAGCAGTTCAGCAACACCCAGGTGCTGCTGATCCTCGGGGGCTCGAGCGTGGTGTTCGCGCTGCTCGCGCGCTGGGGATATGTCGCGTTCGAACATCGCGCGCGGGCGCTGGGCCGGCTGGACCAGACCTCGCTGTTCTAGCCCGCGCAGCAGTCCGCGCGTGTGTGCAATGCCTCGTGCTGCACTCCGCACGGGCGGGGCATCCGGCGCAGGACTGCATGACGCCCGCACCCTAGTGATTGCTTTCACTTGCGGGCGCGGAACCCCTGTGCGCACAGGTGGCAAGCCCCTTGCAGTGTTCCAGCCCGGTCGCGGCCCGAACCGGTGACCCGCTTGTGTGCGTGACTTCTCGGACTGCTCCTCCAGGGGGAATGCCGTGTCCTTCGTGTCTCTTCTCGCGGTCAGTTTGCTGGCCGCTGTTGCTCCGTTCGCCGCTGTGGACGCCATGGCCGCCGAAGCCAACAAGGTCCAGCCGGTGGCCTTCACGAACAGAGCTTCGCTCGCCGAGGCCGTCACGACCACGGTGCGCGACAACGGCCGCACCACGGTCGCGGCCGGCAAGCGTGCGCCGGACTTCCAGTACCAGTCCTATGACGCCATGTGGCAACATCTGCACAACGTGCTCGAGCACGGGGACGTGCTGCTCGTGTTCGGAGCGAGCGACGTTGACCTGCGCACGCTCGAGCGTGAGCGGGAGATGCTCGTCAAGTCGGGCGTCATGCCGCTCGTGGTGGTCGAACG
This sequence comes from bacterium, assembly GCA_031360075.1. GTDB lineage: Bacteria > Eisenbacteria > RBG-16-71-46 > RBG-16-71-46 > RBG-16-71-46 > JAIOPA01. The sequence goes on from JANMAX010000360.1 coordinate 5,034, forward strand.
CGGCGACCGAGAGGTCTGGGCGTCGGTCCGGCGGCTGGGCCTGACGTTCAGCCTGCTCGCCGACCCCAAGGGCGTCATCGGTGGGCAGTACGGCGTGTTCGACGCGGGCATCGGGCACTCCCGGCCGGCGTGGTTCGTGATCGATGTGAAGGGCCGGGTACGACAGTCTGGTGCTGAGATGCCGTCGCAGGGTTGGCCTGGGTTGGCGGCCACCGCGCTCGGCCGTCCGCTCGAGGGTGGCACGCAGACCGCTTCGACGCGTTGACGCCGGGTGTGACGCGCGGCTCGGACCGGGTGGTCCGGGCCGCCGCGCGCTTCCAGGCCCTTTGGGGTCCATCAGGGCCGCAGCGCTTGCGCGCGACGGGCCGAGTTGCGGCCCGCGGCCGGGCAGGGTAGTTTCCTCCGGCTTCTGGCGTCAGGGTCAGGGTCCGTCGCGGATCCACCGGGCGTCTCACCGCGGAACTCGCACGGGGCTGCATCTTGAGTCCCCGCCACGGGTTGACTATAGTCGTCCGCCCCGGACGGGCTCGCGGAGGGATGGCCGAGTGGCTTAAGGCGGCGGTCTTGAAAACCGTTGAGCGAAAGCTCCGTGGGTTCGAAT
>JANMAX010000356.1:0-3149 GCA_031360075.1 bacterium
CGCGCCCGGCATCGTGACGAGCTTCCAGCACTACGACGCGACGGGCGCCGCGGTCTACACCACGGCGTTCGTGCCGGCGACCGCACGGTCCGAGTCGGCGGTCATGACCCGATGGAGTGGCGGCAGCACGCTCGCGGTGGCGTGGTCGGTGTCGACCACGAACCAGTTGCACGCGACCGTACTCGACGCGCTGGGCGTGTCGGTGAGGTTGACCACGCTGCTCCAGGGCACATCCTCCAAGCCGGTGGGACTCGTGCCCCAGAGCACGGGCGGGGCACTGCTGGCCTATGCGGACGGGGTGCGAATCGATGTCGTCCGGCTCAACGCGAGTGGCGGGCAGTCCGCAGGCCCGGTCGCCGTCATCACAGGGCAGACGATGGGGGCCAATCCGAGCATCGCCGTCGTGAGCGACGGCTCCGACGGCCTCTACATCGTGTGGCCCTCGAACTCGCGCGTCTTCGCGCGCCATGTCTTCTCGACACCGGCGTCCGATTGGAACGGGCGCATCGCACTCGCGAGCGCCGTGACCTCGGTGCAGTCCGGCGCGGTCGCGGTCGGTGGCACCGACCTGCTGGCGGCGTGGATCGACGACCGGAACTCGGCGACCAGTGGCACTGACCTGTTCGCCCAGCGGGTGTCGTTCACCGGCGTCACCGGCAGCTATCACCGCATCGTCACCTCGATTGCGAGCGGCTCCGGAGTCATCCTGCCGGCCGAGGGGCGCATCTATGTGGCCGCCGGTGCCGACCTCGCGGTGTTCAGCGAGGGAACGTCCGGCCATTATGTCGATCATCTGGTGGTGGGCGCGAGCAACTTCCCGGGCGTTCCCAACTACACGTTCCACAATGTGAGCGGAGACAGCGCGTTCATCGTGTACTGCTCGAATGCCCCGATCCTGACCACCGTCACTGCGGTCGCGAACTCCTATCGTGCGTTCTCCGTGCCGCTGGTGCTCGCGAACGACGCGCCGTCGGCGGTGTTCCAGAACCTGATGCCCTATGACGTCACACGCTGGCGGTTCGGGCATTGGCTGGCGACCGACAGCGCATACGCCGAGCCGGGGCCAGCGCTCACGCGTGTCCTGGCGGGAGCGGGCTATTGGTTCCTGGGGCTCAAGGACACGACGCTGTCGTTCACGGGTCTGGGTACGGCCCAGACCCAGTTCACGCTGCCCATGCTCGGCCGTGGCTCAGCCGGCACGGGCTGGACGCAGTTCGGCTCGCCGTTCCGGTTCCCGCTCGCGGTCTCGCAGTTGCGCCTGACGCTCGGCCCCGATGTCCCGATCGCCGACCCGGCCAACACGCTGACCGACCATCAGATCTTCGAGTGGGATCCCACGTTGACTGCTTACGTTGCCGTGAACGTGCTGCTTCCGGGACGTGCGTACTGGCTGTGGCGCCAGTCCCCACAGGCGCTCAGCGTGCGATTCCCGTTCCAGTGGGATCCGGCCGCGCTGAACGCTTCGGTGCCGAGCGTGCCGGCCGGCGCGGATTGGGCGGTGGTGGTGAGCGCCACGTCCCGCGCGCGAGCCGCGCGGCTGACGTTCGGGGCCGCAGCGGTCGCGGCCGGAAGCTGGAACGGCCTCTCGAGCCGCGCGATCCCGTCGCCCGCCGCGGACGGCGTGTCGCTCGTGGCTCGCGTCACGGGCTGGGGCGCCGACGACGGCGGCTACCAGTCGGTGTTCCGCCCCGACGGCGAGTTGCTGGCGTGGGAGTTCGAGGCCAGCGCGGCCACCGGCCTCACCGAGACATCGTTCACGCTGTCATTCACGAACCTGCCCGCGGGCAGGCGCGTGCTGCTGTCGGAACCGGGCGCGGGCTGGTCGCGTGACATGCGGGCCGGCGATGCCGTCACCATGGTGCTGTCGTCGACGCCGCGCCGGTTGCGGCTCGAGGTGGTCGCAGGCGCCGGCGTGACACCGCAGCCACCGCTCGCCACGGCGCTGCGCGCGCTCGGTCCAAACCCGTTCCGCGAGGGTGCGACGCTGGCTTTCTCCCTTGGACAGGCCGGCCCACTGCGCTGGGACGTCTTCGATCTCGCCGGCCGCCGCGTGCACTCGGAAGCGCGCACGCTGGCCGCAGGCGAGCACACGCTGGTCTGGGACGGCCGTGATGGCGAAGGCCGCAAGCTGGCTCCGGGGCTCTACCTGGTGCGTTGGCAGGCCGATGGCGTGAGTGGTTCCGCACGATTGGTGCGCGCCGAGTAGCGCACCGGCTTGGGGAGCGCGAGACGGCCCCGAACGCGATGCCCGCGCTCGGGGCCGTCTGCGTTCCTGCCGCAGTGGAGGTGCCGCTGCCCGGGTGTCGTCCGTGCACGGGGGCCACGCCGCCCGCGGCGCTCAGCTCACGGCGGCGCCTGACTCCGGATGGCGCGCCACCACTTCGATCAGGCGCGCGTGCAGTGCGGGGTTCGCCGTCACGATACGGCGGCCGTCGAGCCGCAGCGGTTCGCCGGCATAGCCCGTGATGACTCCGCCCGCCTCGCGCACGATGACCGAGCCCGCGGCGATGTCCCAGGGCGACAGGCTGCCTTCCCACATACCGTCGAAGCGGCCCATCGCGACGAAGCACAGGTTCAGCGCGGCCGAGCCGTCACGGCGAATGCCCTGCGCGTGGAACAGGAAGTCCTGGAACAGCGGCAGGTGGCGCTCGGGATGTTCGCGCACGTCGTAGGGGAACCCGGTGACGAGCAGCGCATCCTCGAGCAGCGCGACCGGTGTGACATGGATGGGCTGGCCATTGAGCGTCGCGCCACAGCCCGCGGCGGCCGCGAACAGTTCGTCGCGCACCGGGTCGTAGACCGCTCCTGCCGTCATGGTGCCACCGACCTCGACGCCGACGGAGACGCAGAAGAACGGGTAGTTGTGCGCGAAGTTCGTGGTGCCATCGAGCGGGTCGCAGAGCCAGCGGACAGGTGCATGGGGTGCTGTGCGGCCGCCGGCCGGGGGCTCGGAGGGCGCACCTGCAGCGCGCGCGGCCGCCGTGTCGCCGGCCGGCTCCCCGCCACTGCCGGGCGGCGCGCCGGCGTGCACGCCCGATTCCTCGGCGAGGATGCCATGATGCGGATAGCGCTCGCGGATGAGTCCCAGCAACAGCGTCTCTGAACGCTTGTCGAACTCGGTCACCAGATCGATGCGGCCCTTCTTCTCG
>JANMAX010000377.1:0-5875 GCA_031360075.1 bacterium
CGCAATCGTCACCATCACCGGGTCACCGAGCGTGAACTTGGTCTTCGTCCTCCGCCCCACCAGCCGCACGCCCGCAGCATCCAACTCGAAGCGGTCGTCGAGCTGGTCCCCGACCGCGACGAAGCCGTCGACCGGCGGGTCATCCAGTTCCACGAACAACCCCCGCGGCACGAGCCCCGAGATACTACCCGATGCCCGGTCCCCGAGTCTCCCGGCCAGCAGGCGCAGTCCCTTGACGCGTGTTCCCTCGCGTTCGGCGTTGGTCGCGTCCTGTTCACGCGCGCTGCACTCGGCCCCGAGCGTGGCGTTCGCAAGCGGATCCCAGCCGCCGTCCTTCTGGCGGTGCAGCCACTCGCGCACCCGCCGGTGATTGTGCAGATCGGGATAGCGGCGGATCGGGGAAGTGAAGTGCAGGTACTCGTAGGTGGCCAGACCGAAATGGCCGAGGTCGCGCTCGCCATAGCGCGCCCGCGTCAACGAGCGCAATACCAGACGGTGCAGGATGCGCTTCTGCGGCGGATCCAGCGCCACGGCCAGCAGGGACTGAAGCGCCTTGTGCGGATCCGCGGGATGGCCCAGGCGCGGCAAGCCGAGCACGCGCAACATGTCGTCCAGATCATCAAGCTTGCGGGCCACCGGCGGTTCGTGCACGCGCCACAGCACGCCGGACTTCCGCACCGCGGCGGCCTCGCCGACACAGCGATTGGCGAGCAGCATGAACTCCTCGACCAGTTCGTGGCTCTCCAGGTGAGGCCGGCGCACCATCTCGAGCGTCATGCCGTGCTCATCGACCACGGCCTTGACTTCGAGCGACTCGAGCGCCAGCGCTCCCGCCGCGAGCCGCCGTTTGCGCAGTGCACGTGCCAGCCGCATCAGCGTGACGGCGGCCTCATGCTGGCCCTCAGGCAACTGCTCGTCACCGTCGAGCGCACGCTGGACCTGTTCGTAGGACAGGCTGGCGCGGCTGCGGACGACGCATTCGCCGAACCGGAAGCCGTGCAGCATGCCGCGGCCGTCCAGTTCGGCGAACACCGATAGCACCAGACGGTCGACTCCGTCACGCAGTGAACACAGGTCAGCGGACAGCCGTTCAGGCAGCATCGGGATCGCACCGCCGGGCAGATAACAACTGGTGCCCCGCAGGTGCGCCTCGTCGTCCAGAGCGCTGCCCGGACGCACATACCACGACACGTCCGCGATGTGGATGCCGATCTCGAAGTGACCGTCCGGAAGTTCACGTACGGCCAGGGCGTCATCGTGATCGCGGGCATCCGCGGGATCGATCGTGAGCACGAGATCCTCGCGCCGGTCTTCACGGGCGGCGAAATCCCGCGCCCGCGGCTCGCTGAAAGCAGCGGCCTCGGCTTCGACCTCGGGAGGGAACGAGATGCGCAACCGGTGCTGTGAAGCGACCGTGGCGTCGTCCCATTCCGGCCGGTCATCGGCGCCCAGCACCTCGATCAACTGTGCGGGGCCCTCCCACTGCATCTCGGCGATGACCCAGTCCCCGTCCTCGGGCGCGTGCTCCCCTCGCCAGCGCAACTCCCGCACACCCGGACCGCGGCGGGCGGGATCGAAACTCCATCGGCCGCGCGCAAAGTGCGCGCGGCCGAGGAGCCTGCGAACGGCTTCGGGGTCCCGAGCGGGACGGCTAGCGGACGCGCTTCTTATGGCGATTCTTCCGCAGTCGCTTCTTCCGCTTGTGCGTCGCGATCTTCTTGCGCTTCCGCTTCTTCCCCGAACCCATCCTGGCTCCTTTCCGGTGGTGACTGAGGTGCAGCGCTAGACCGCTGCGCCACTTTCCAATTGGGCCGTGGTCTCGAGGACCTGGGCCTTGAGTTCCTTGCTCGGCTTGAATACCGGCACGAGCTTCGCTGGCACCTGGACTTCGGTTCCGCTGCGCGGATTGCGCGCACGACGCGCGCGGCGTTCGCGCACCTTGAACGTCCCGAAACCGCGGATCTCCAGATGCTTCCCCTCGCTGAGCGCGCGACATACCGCGTCCAGCATCCCGTCGATGATCACTGCCGTGTGGTTCCGCGACACACCCGTGGTTGCGGCGATCTCTTCCACCAGGTCCGCCTTGGTCATCGTGCGCCCTCCGGGTTGACTGTGCTCAAGATCGATCCTGCGCCCGGCGGCATGCACAATCGTCCGCGCCGCAAGGACCGGGCGTGGAACGAGGTGCAACCGCGTGGCTTGCGACGACTGCGAACGTGCTGAGCTGACGTTCCGACCGGTTCGCCCCGCAGCTCGGGCAAGGCGGAGCGGGGGAATCCCAGCGGTTCTGCAACGTCTCCCACCCCTGTTGGCACTCCGGGCAGCGATAATCGAAAAGCGGCATTCCGGACCTCCCATGGCGTGGACCGTGGGAAGATAAGCGCCCGGGCGGTTTCGCTCAAGGGCGGCGCCCGGCCGGATCCCCAGCCGAGGCATCCACCTCGTCCACGACACCCACCACGACGGTCCGCACGGGCCCCCTGGGCAGCCCGAGGACCTGGGCCGCCGCGTTGCCCTCGTCCGCCACCAGGACGCGATCCCCGACCCCTGCCTGCACGCTGTCGATGGCGATCATCGCGGCCCGAGCCGGCCCCCCGGGAACGGGCTCTGGCGTGACCAGGAGCAGCTTCTGGCCCGTCAGATGAGGGTGTTTGACGGTGGCGACCACCACGCCGGTGACGCGCGCGATGAACACCTAGGCGCTCTCCCCGGAAGGTTGCGAGACGTGGTCGACGAGCCCCACGATGGCCGCGTCGGCGGGGTTCTCCGCTCGCGGGAGCGCCACGGCGGCTTCGCGGCCCCGCACGATGAAGACGCGCTGCCCGGGAGCAGCGGACACCAGGTCGATGGCGACGAACGGCCGCCCGCCCGCGCGGACCCCCCAGGGGTCCGTCTGCTCCACCAGCAGCAGGCGCTGGCCCTTCCACGACGCCACCTTCTCGGTGCACACCACCGTGCCGATGACGCGGGCGAACAACATCAGACGACGCGTGCGCGCAGGCGCGCGTCCATGCGCGGGATGACGACCGCGCGAGCCAGCAGCCCGCGCTTCCTCGCCTCAAGGCTGCCCTCCGCGATCGCAGCCTGGACATCGGGAAGTTCGCCCGACAGCAGCACGACTCCCTTGCCACCGATGCCATTGGCGAGGCGCAGGTCACGCAGCGTGATGGCCGTCGTCTTGGCGGCGACATCCGCCGCGACGATGGCCGAGGCGGCGGACAGCGTCTCGATCACCCCGACCGAATCATCGTCACGAGCGGGCACGAGGCCACGCAGCGCCGGCATGACACCGGCGTGGAGTTGCGGGATGAACAACTGGTCGAGCAGTGTGTCGGCTGCGACCTCGACGCCGCGGCGGTGCGCGGCACGAACACTGGCGACGTCCCCGCCGATCAGGATCCAGTACCGGCCCGGTGACAGCACGGTGGCGGCGAGCACTTCGACGTCGGCCTGTTTGACCATGGCGTCGGCGGTGACGAAGCCCTGCGCGATGCTCGAAGTCTCGATGGCGGCAATGGCCGGCATGGCGTCGGGGCTCACCGCGTGACTCACATCGGGACTCATACGATACGGAACCGGTCGACGAGCGTGCAGCGGCGGATGCGCGTGAAGCTGCGCGCGGTGGTCATGCCCTCGCCCGTCGGGCTGGCGATCGTGAAACTCGTGGGGCCCTCGCCGTTCCAGCCGAGCCCGGCGGCATTGGGGCCGTTCTTCACGAAGATCGAGGCGTCACAGGCGCGCGCCATCCGGTGCAGCTTATCGATGTTCCGAGAGTGCATGGAGGCCGTGTGCCGGTAGCCGTGCTCGACCTCGACCGCGAAGTCGATGGCGTCATCGACGTGGCGGACGCGCACCAGGGGCAGCACCGGCATCATGAGTTCCGTCCACAGGAACGGGTGGTCCGCGTCGACCTCGCACAGCGCGATGCGTTTGTCTGGCGGGCACGGGATGCCGGCGTCCCGCAGGATGACCGCGATGTCCTTGCCGACATACTTGCGGTTGATGACCGCGACCTTGCGCGGGCCTTTTTCGCGCTCGAGGATCAGCTTGCGCAGCTGCTCGATCTGGTGGGCGGCGAGCACGACCGCGCCTGAACGCGCCATGTGCTCTTTCAGGCGGTCGGCGACGATGGAGACACAGACGATCTCCTTCTCGTCGGTGCAGATGATGTTGTTGTCCAGGGAAGCGCCCATGACCAGATGCTTCGCCGCGGTTTCCAGATCGGCGGTCTCGTCGACCACACTGGGCGGATTGCCCGGCCCGGCCGTGATGGCCTTCTTGCCGGCGTCGAGCGCCTCGCGCACGACTGCGGGCCCGCCGGTGACGACGTTCAGGCGGATGCCGGGGTGGCGCAACAACGCCTTGGCGACCTCGAGCGTCGGCTCGGCGACCGAGTGCAGCAGCGGTTCGCGCGCGCCGGCACGGCGGGCGGCACGATTCACGAGGTCAATGGTCAGGATCGAGACGCGGCGGGCATTCGGGTGCGGACAGAACACGCAGGTGTTGCCACCGGCGATCATGGAGATGCCGTTGTTGACGATGGTCTCACTCGGGTTCGTGACCGGCGTGATGACCGCGATGACGCCGTACGGCGCGCGTTCGAGCAGCGTCAGTCCGTGGTCACCCGTCCACGCGACCGGATCGAGGTCCTCGGTGCCCGGCGTCTTCTCGGCGACCAGCCGGTTCTTGAGGATCTTGTCGGCGACGCGCCCGAGCCCGGTCTCCTCGACCGCCAGCTTGGCCAGCGTCTCAGCACTCGCCAGGATGGTGTCGCGAATCGCCGCGATGACGCGCGCGCGCACTTCGAGCGGCGTGTCGCGCCACGACTCGAACGACCGTCGTGCCGCGGCGACAGCCTCGTCGAGCGTGACATGGATGCCGATCGGGCGTGCCGAAGCCGGGTCGTTCGGATCGCGCTCCAGGCGCTCGAGTACTTCGGAGACGATCGCCCCGATGCGGACCGGGTCGAGGCTCACGGCCGGCTCACGCAGGCAGCCCCGCGCGCTTCAGGTAGACATCCTTGCCGGCGACCTCGACGGCGTCGACGATGCCGCAGATGACATGATCGACCGGGCGGTCCTTGGTGGCGTCGGTGAGCCGCGCCGAGGAACCGGCGGCGATGAGCACAAGCTCGCCCTCGCCCGCGCCGACCGCATCGACCGCCACGATCGGCTGGCCCGCCGGCTTGAACATCGCATCGACTTCGCGCGCGAGCAGCAGCTTGAGCCCGGACAATGCCGGATCCTTGCGCGTGCTCACCACGGTGCCCATCACCCTGGCGAGGATCATGGCTACTTCTTGGTGCCGGCAGTCTCGGGACGGCGGATCGGCAGAGCGTCCTCGAGCTGGCCATGCGGGCGCGGGATGACATGAACCGAGACCACCTCGCCCACCTTCGCGGCTGCGGCAGCGCCCGCTTCGGTGGCGGCACGCACGGCTGCGACGTCACCGCGCACGACGGTCGTCACGTAGCCGCCGCCGATCTTCTCGTAGCCCACCAGCGTCACGCGGGCCGCTTTCACCATGGCGTCCGACGCCTCGACCATGGCCACGAAGCCACGTGTCTCGATGAGACCCAACGCTTCTTCGTTCATCGCATCCTCCAGCGAGCAGACGACAGGTCAGGACGCCGAATGGCGCCGTGAAAGCATCACCGCTTCAAGTTCAGGTGCCGGCGACGGGATGACGTGCCCCCGGCGCAGTTCCCCGATCGCGGCGGCGGCGGCGGAACCCGCGGCCACGGCTGCCTCGACATCTGCAAGCTCGCCGCGGACCAGGTTCGTGACCAACGCCCCCCGGGTCACCTCGTAGCGGGTGATGGTCACGCGGGCGGACTTGGTCATGGCATCCGCCGCCTCGACCGCGGCGGTGAATC
>JANMAX010000039.1:0-16326 GCA_031360075.1 bacterium
GCGCCGTGCGCCGTCGCCGGTGAAGTACATGCCCGGGTAAGTCTTGAAGTAGGTGTCGATGAAACGCTGATGATCGCCATAGAGCGTGCGCATCTGGCCGGGCCAGGAATTGATCAGGCAGAGATTGCCCGAGCAGGCGCCGGAGAGTTCCTTGCCGTCGGCATCGACCATGACGGGCGTGACGCCGAAGAACGGCTTGGTCGCCGAGCCGGGCTTGAGTGCGGTGGCCCCCGGCAGCGGCGTGATGAGGATGCCGCCGGTCTCGGTCTGCCACCACGTGTCGACCACCGCGCACCGGCCGTCGCCGACCACGTCGTGGTACCAGCGCCAGATCTCGGGGTTGATCGGCTCGCCGACCGAGCCCAGCACGCGCAGGCTCTTGCGCGAATAGCGCTTCACATGCTCGTCGCCGGCCTGCGCGATGGCGCGCAGCGCGGTGGGCGCGGTGTAGAAGATGTTGATCGCGAGGTCGTCGACCATGCGCCAGTACCGCCCCGGGTCCGGGTACACGGGAGTCGATTCGAACATCACCGTGGTCGCGCCGTTCGCGAGCGGGCCATACACGATGTAGGTGTGGCCCGTGATCCAGCCGACGTCGGCGGCACAGCAATACACATCGCCGTCGTGGTAGTCGAACACCAGCTTGTGCGTCATGGCCGCGTACACCAGGTAGCCGCCGGTGGTGTGCAGGACGCCTTTGGGCTTGCCCGTGCTGCCGGACGTATAAAGAATGAACAGCGGGTCTTCCGCACCCATCCACGCCACCGTGCACGTGCTGCGCTGGCGTTTCATCTCAACATCGAGCCAGCGGTCGCGGCCTTCGCGCATCGGGACTTCCTTCGCGGTGCGGCGCGCCACGAGCACGGTCTCGACCATGCTCAGTCCTTCGACGGCGCGGTCCGTGATGGCCTTGAGCGGCACCGGCTTGCCGCCGCGCAGCCCTTCGTTCGCGGTGATCAGCACCTTGCAACCGGCGTCCAGGATGCGGTCGCGCAGCGATTCCGCCGAGAAGCCGCCGAACACCACGGAGTGCACCGCGCCGATGCGCGCACACGCCAGCATGGCGTACGCGGTCTCGGGGATCATCGGCATGTAGATGCAGACGCGGTCGCCCTTGCGCACGCCGTGCGCGAGCAGCACGTTCGCCAGCCGGCAGACCTCGTGCTTCAGCTCGCGGTACGAGATGTGGCGATAGCTGCCCGGCTCGTCGCCCGCCCACACGATGGCGGTGCGTTCACCGTGCGCTTCGACATGCCGGTCGACGCAGTTGAAGCAGGCATTCAGCCGGCCGCCCAGATACCAGCCGAAGTCGACCTGCTCGTAGTCGAAGTCGATGACCTTGTGCCACGGGTGATACCAGTCCAGCGCCTTGGCCTGTTCGCCCCAGAACGCCGCGGGGTCCTCCAACGACTGGCGGTAGAGCGTCTCGTACTGCTCGAGCGAGGCGATATGCGCGTGTTCGCGCACGTGCGGCTTCACGGGATAACGGTCCTGGGACACAGCGGCATCCTCCGGCACGAGTGGTCGGTTCGTCTGGCCCTGCGACGGTAGCATGCACGCGAGAGCCGGAGGGATGGCAGAAAAAGCACCGTGACTTGCGCCAGCAGGCCACTCGCCCCGATGCTGCGGGGATGGACCCCACCCTCGCCCTGCTGGCAAAAGGCCTGCCGCGCATGGCGCTCGACACCTTGAGCGAGGCGATCGCGAAGCTGCCCACCGATCGCGCCAACCGCGGCCGCGAGCTTGCCATACTTACGAACCTCAGCGCGGTCGGTGCCGATTCCCGCGGCGTGCGCGCGAACGTCGCCGACGGTCACCACTATGTGACCCGCTGGGCGTGGAACGAGGACGGTGCGACGAGCCTGTGCTCATGCCCCGCGGGCCGGGCGTGCGAACACGCCTACGCGCTCGCGGTGCTGTTGCTCGCCGAGGCGCGCCGAGCCGGCCGTTGGGAGCACACGCGCTGGGCGAAGCTGGCACCCATCGAACTGGCGGCCGAGCCCGCGGGCCTGCACGTGCGCGAACGCCAGCCCGATCTCAACGACCCGGCCGAAGCGCGCCGTCATGAGCACGCCGTGGAAGCGCTGGCGCAGTGGGCCGAGCGCAGCCCGGCCGAGCCGCGCCGTCTGCGCGCCGTGCTGCAACTGGAGCCGGGACCGCTCGGCGCCATGCTCGCACTCGAAGCACGCGTCAGCGGTGGCGGACTGAACGATGCTCCGCGCACGTGGCGTCAGCTGGAACAGCTCGCCAGCGATCTCAAGCGCCAGCCCATGATGTTCGCGCCGCCCGAGGCCCGCTTGCTGCGTGCGCTCACCGCCCCGGAATTCGCCGCTCCGCACACGCCGGGCGGCACGCGCATCGAGCTGTCGAGCGAGCGCATGCAGGCGCTGCTCGACCGCGTGCCCGAATCGCCGCACTTCACGTGGAGCCCCCATCTGCCGCCGGCGCTGGCCGAGCGTGCGGGCGTCGAGCCGGGCGCGCGCGCCAGCCTGCATGCCGATGAGGTGCGCGTCGTGCCGGTGTGCGACACGAGCGGCGAGACGCCGCGGCTGCAGCTGTCGCTCGAATGGTCGGACGGCACGACGCGGTCGTTCCATGATTCCGTGCTGCTGTCGCCGCTCGGGCTCGCCTCGGGCGGCCGCACGCACGTCGCGCTCGCCGGCGGGCGGTTCGTGCGCATCGTCGATGAGCCGCCCAAGGAAGTCGTGAAGCTGCTGCAGGAAGGCGGGCTCGCGTTGCGCCGCAATGATGGTGCGGTGCTCGAGAAGCTGTCGCGATCGTTCCCCGTGGTGCGCACCGCGCTGCGGCGCCTGACGCGTGTGCACGATGTCGATGTGGTGGGCTGCTTCGAACTGGCCACGGACGACTGGCTGCGCGTGCGCGTGTTCGCCGCGGCGCGCGCCGCACAATGGGTGCCCGGCGCGATCACGCCCGAGGGCGCGGTGTTCGAGTACCGCCCGGCCATGGGTTGGATGCGTCTGGAACCCGACGACACCGTCGTTGCCGGCATGGAGGCGGTGACCGCGCCGGACCCGGAGGCGAAGCCGGCACCTGCGGCGGCCGTGGCTGAAGCGCCCGCGCTCCCGCTACTGGAGGCACCGGCTCCTGCCGCCACCGATGACGAAGCCGAGCTCGACCGTGAAGCGCTGGCGGAAGAGGCCGCCGCACAACTCGAGGCGGCGCGCGCCGACGCCACCGCGAGCGTGGCGATGGCCGCGCTCGCACATCTGTCCGGCGGGCCGGACGGGGCCGATGGCGCGGAGCCCGGCGACGGAACGGTCGAGCGTGCGTGGTTCGAACTGCCCGATCCCGAATACGTCCAGCCCGTGGTGGAGTGGGTCGAATCGCTGCCGCAGGGCGACCAGTCGGGCAAGCGCCGGCGCGGGCCTCGCGTGCCGCTGGGTGCGCCGAGCGGTTGGTGGCTGCGGCTCACGAGCCATGTGCTCGAAGCGCTCGCCGATGCCTGGGAGGCGCGGCCGGGGGGTGTGCGCTGGTTCGCCGACAGCGGCGCGAGCGGCCTGTTCAGGGCGCGGCGCGCGGTGCCGACCGTGCGCGTGTCGTCGACCGGCATGGACTGGTTCACGGTCTCGGCCGAATGGCAGGCCGAAGGGCTGTCACTCAAGGAAGAAGACCTGACGTTGCTGCGGTCGAGCCGCGCACCGTTCGTGAAGTTGTCATCGGGCTGGGTGCGCCGCGCGGACCTCGAGGAGTTCGACGAGGCCGCGAAGCGGCTGGCCGATCTGGGACTCGAGGCCGGCGCCGGAGAAGTGCGCGTGCCGCTCTGGCAGCTGGCGCAGGCCGATCCCGCCAGCCTCGATGCGCTCGAGACGTTCGGTGCGTCGTCCGCGGACCTCGAAGCCGTGCGAGCGTTGCGCGAGCGGCTGGCGGCGTTCACCGGCCTGCCGCGCGTGCCGCTGCCCAAGGGGCTCGATGCCGAGATGCGGCCGTACCAGCACGAAGGTCTCGATTTCCTGGCGTGGACCGCGAGTATCGGACTGGGTGCGGTACTCGCTGACGACATGGGACTGGGCAAGACGCTGCAGGCGCTGGCGTGGATCCAGCATCTGGTCGAGCAGGGCGACGAACTGCGTGCCCCGTCGCTGGTGGTGTGCCCGGCATCGGTCATGCATCACTGGGCGCGTGAGGCCAAGCGCTTCACGCCCGGCCTCAAGGTCATGGTGCTCGAGAGCGGCAGAGAGCGCGCTGGTCACCGTGCGCAGGTCCCACACCACGACCTCATCGTCACGAACTACGCGTTGCTTCGGCAGGACATCGCATTCTGGCGCGAGCTGCCGCTGCGTGCCGTCATCCTCGATGAAGCACAGCAGATCAAGAACCCGTCGGCAGCCGTGACGCGTGCTGCGCTCGAGCTGCGCGCGCGCCACCGTGTGGCGCTCACCGGCACCCCGCTCGAGAACCGCGCGCTCGACCTGTGGAGCATCGTGTCGTTCGTGCACCCGGGCTTCCTCGGCTCACGCTCGGCATTCTCGTCGCGCTACGATACGCCCGATGCCCCGCCGCACCGCCGCCGTCTGCTCGCGGCGCGCTTGCGCCCGCTGTTGTTGCGCCGCCTGAAGGGCCAGGTCGCGCAGGAACTGCCGCCGCGCGTCGAGGAGCGCATCGATTGCGCGCTCACGGCCGGGCAGCGCCGGTTGTACCTGGCCGAACTCGGCCGCGCGCGCGCGTTCCTGGGCACGCTGCTGTCGGACCCGCAGGGGCTCGAGCGCAATCGCATGCCGGTGCTCGCCACGCTGACGCGGCTGCGCCAGATCTGCTGCCATCCGCAGCTCGCCGGCGGCCGCGAGGGCCTTGGGTCCGGCAAGTTCGATGCGCTGTTCGAGCTGCTCGAGCCACTGCTCGAGGAGGGGCACAAGGTCCTGCTGTTCTCGCAGTTCGTGGAGTGCCTGAAGATCATCGAGACCGAGTTCGGGAAGCGCAAGGTGCCGTATCACATGCTCACCGGCCAGACGACGCGCCGTGAGCGCGTCGTGACCGCGTTCACCGAGGACCCCAAGCCGTGCGTGTTCCTGCTGTCGCTGCGCGCGGGTGGCCTCGGCCTGAATCTCACAGCGGCCAGCTATGTGATCCTGTTCGACCCGTGGTGGAATCCCGCCATCGAAGCGCAGGCCATCGACCGGACGCATCGCATCGGCCAGACACGCACCGTGATCGCCTACCGCCTGCTCACCGAAGGCACCGTGGAAGAGCGCATCTGGGAGCTGCAGCAGCGCAAGAGCGCGCTCGCCAAGGACCTGCTGGGCGAGGAGAGCTTCGCGCGCTCGCTGTCGCGCACCGACCTCGAGTGGCTGCTGTCGCCGCCGGCGGAAGTCGAGGACTAGCGCGAGGGCGCGGCCACGACGCGCGCCAGCACTTGCGTGCCACGGCGCAGTGTCGCGCCCACCAGCTGGCGCGAACACAGCGCATCGAGTTTGAGGCCGGCAGTTCGAGCTCCCAGAACCGGCCACGCACGGTCGAACCCTCGCTCGAGGGCCCCTGCCTGATGCTGCAGCGCAACGCGCGGCCGGCAGCGCCCTGAGCTCCGGCGCGAACGCACGGTCCGCGAATGGCGCAGCCCGGGCTCAAGAGCCTTTCGCCCAAGCTGTTAACGGGCCTGTCGGGTCGGTTTACCGTCCTCCGGGCGCATCGTCCGGCAAGCCGAATGTCAAGCTCGAGTCCGACTTTCTGCTGGCTTTCCACCTGTGCCATGACGTTCAATTGAGTGACCATGGCACCGGTCGCTGCCCGTTCTGTGGACTCGAGTTTCGGGAATCGAGTTTCGGCACAAGTGCCCGGCCCCCCAGCCATCAGGCACACAGGGATGACTTGTCAGTCCCGCGGGAGACCCCCCAGGTCTCGTGGCTGACCCAACCGCGAGGTCTGTGATGCGCAATCGCCCGCGCGTGGCCATGGCGTTGTCTGCCGGGCTCGTGCTCATGCTCATGCCTGCCGTCTCGTTCGCCCAGTCCGAGTCCGCGGGCGAACCGATTCTCCGCAATGCCAAACAGGTGCGCACGCTGCTCAACTCGCGTGCCGCCCGGCTCCAGGTGACCGCCGGACCCGACCCTGACACGGTGTACGTCGGCAAGTCGTTCACGAACCACACCGGGCCGACCAATTACTGGAACCTGTACGTCGGCACGTACCGCCCGGGAACCAACGACCCCGCCAACACGATGTGGGACTGGGACAACTACACGGGCATCCAGGCGCCCGATTCATTGCAGGGCTGGTGGCCTTACCAACGCGAGTACAACTCCACCGGCGGGCTGACGTTGACCGACAACCAGCGGCCGTGGTGGTGCCTGGACTACGGCAATGTCGGCAACTTCGTCATCAGCCAGCAGTCGGCGGCCAAACGCACGTTCGGCGTCATCGGCTACTGGCATGGCGATGGCGGCCGCACGCAGGCGGGGGGCAGCGCCGTCATGTGGACGCCGCTCGCGGGCACGCGATCGGCGTGGTGCGGCATGCGTCAGCACGGGGACTACAGCGTGCAGGACCAGGTGACGCGGAACCACTTCAACGGCGATGCCGTGACCATGTACGGCGAAGGCGCGAGCGGAGGTGGCGGCACGAACAAGCGCTTCCCGGGCTACCTGAACCAGATGGACCAGTTGCTGTATCGCGACTTGGTGGTCCCGCCCGGCAACTCGCTCACCGTCTCGTTCCTGTACCGCACACGCATGTCGACGAGCATCGGCACCACGGCTTCCACGCGTTCCGGCTGGTTCCACGGCGATCCGCTTGCGGTCACCAGCGGCAATTTCATCTCGAGCTCGGCCGCTGGTGCCAGCGCCCCGCAGGACTCGTTTATGGTGTACGTGGGTTCGCCGGTGAATGACAATGCGGTGACGCTGTCCGACGGCGTCGTTCGGCCGGTCTACGACAAGCAGCGTCGCTGGTTCTCCGAAGTACTGCGCATCTTCGATGGTGCGCCCTACTATGAGCTCTTCGAACGCGCGGGCAACAACCCGACAGACACCCTGTCCGCAACGCCTTCGGCCTTGGTCACCGTGCCTGCGGCGCAGATCACCAGCATCCTCGGTACCGCGGGCAATCCCGGGCTCGTGCGGCTGGTGTTCCGGGTCAAGACCAACCGATCGTTCTCGGATTCCGATCAACGCGCGAGCGGCTATCACTCCGACGCCCGTGGCGCCGTGCTGATCGACGACGTCACCGTCGACATGGGCGCCGGCCCCCAGTTGATCGGTGACTTCGAAGCACCGGAACAGGGCGGAGTGAATGCCATCGACAACCGCTTCCCGCTGCCGTCGGGCCTGGCGGCCACCGATGTCTGGCGCTCGACGGGCAAGCCCGTCGGGACCTACTTCCATGTCGAGCAACTCGCCAACCTGACCTACAACGACCTGTGCGGCCCGTCCAATTCACCGGCGCGCACGTGCAACATCTCGGGCAACATCGTCACGCCGGGCAACCACGACGTCGGTGAGTCCATGTCGGATTCGCGTTTCGCTTCGCTGCGCGAAACCATGACGTATATCGAAACGCCGACCATCGACTTCCTGCCGGGCCCCGGTGGTGTGCCGAACGGGCAGGGCATCACCGCCAGCATCGCCGCCGCAAGTGATGATTGGATTCTGTGGTATGACATATACGCGGGCATGTTCAATCTGCAGTTCACCGGCATGTCGTGGGTGTGGGGATCGCAGGCGTATCCGGCGACCCAGTCCAACGGCTGCAAGGGCTGGGGCGAACGAAACTATCCCGGCTTCATCGTGTTCAACCCGGAGCCACAGTGCTTCACGGACTTCGAGCCCTTCAACGGCAACGGCCAGCCTTTCCGCACGTCGAATCCCAGCGGTATACCGGACTCGCTGCGCCTGCTCATGGGCGTCACTTCACAATGCTTCCGGTTCAACATCACGCTCGGCTGCAACTCCAGCGAGGGCGGCTACTTCGACAATGTCGCACTGGCGTTCGTCGATCTGCCCGGCGTGCCGGGACAGGCGAGCGCGGGCTCCGCGGTTGCCCTCGGCGCTGTCTCCTCGGACATCTGGCAGTTCGTGAACGACACGTTCCCGGCGAACGAGACGGCCGGCCTTCCCGGCACCGCCGCATTCGACACCACTGGCGCGCTTATCCGTACGGGCATCAACACCGCCCAGTCGACCGCTAACTCGCTGCGCTTCGACATCCCGGGTGACTCGAGTGCGGTCATTGCCAGCAATGCCACGGTGAGCGCGCCGGACGATCCGGCACTGTCTCAGGTTCGTGTCGACCTCGTCTTCCGCATCCTCCCCGGTCCGGGCAACTACCAGATCGCGGCGGGCCGGTCGATGCCGCCGGGCGGTGTGCCCTCGGGCGTGCTGCTGCAGGTCCCGCAGAACCAGGGCGCCGCTGTGGCGTCCGGTGATGCTTCGTTCTGGGGCCAGTACATGGCGAACCCGGGCGAAGTCTCGGCTGGCGCGCACGGCGGCACGTGGAGCCCGCTGGTGTGGAACTCGGCCCGCATGGACTCCACGCAGCTGAACGTCTTCCCGGTCGGTGGCGCGGTGCCGACCGGTACCGGCCTCACGAACAGCGGCTGGATGACCATGTACCACGAGAGCGATCCCAAGTTCACCACGCTCGGCGTCGACAAGTTCCGCTGCTTCGTGATCGACACGACCAAGGCATTCAACAGTTCGCCGACCCTCAACAACGCCAGTTGCGCCGGCGTCGTGCCGGCATGGCTCAACACCGTGCCGCGTTCACGCACCGGCTGGGATGGCCTGGCCACCACCAAGGAGTTCACGAAGATCATCCCAGACGGCCTACTGACGCCTGGCGCGCACGTCCAGTACTTCTACCGGAAGTCGCACGCCATAGACCCATTCGTGCGCTTCGCGATGTGCCCCGATACCAACTTCATCACGCCACAGAACAGTGAAGGTTCGTCGGACCAACATCGCTGGCAGCAGTTCTCGGTGCTGCCCGACCGCTGGAAGAACAGCGCATTCGGTGGTGCGGGTGCGGCGTGCATGCTGTATGTCGACCTGAACGACCGGCGCGGCAACGAGGGCCGGTTCGTGTCGGCCATGGATTCGATTGGCAACACGGCCGCGGCCAAGCGTGGGGCGCACAATGGCTGGTCGGCGCCGGGTACGACGAACATCGTGGGCCTGGACGTGCGCACGAACATGAGTGTGGCGGTGAGCGACAAGAACGCGCAGCCCGGTACGGTCTGGGACATGTACGGCGTCAAGGCCTCGGAGTCGCTGACCACCTCCGCCGGCGGCATGGGCAGCCGCCTCGCCAATCGAGCGGGCATGGGCTTCGCCGCAGGTCGTGAATCGCGGCAGGGCCCCACACCCGACATGTTGCGGGCGTACTACCGAGTGGTTGCCGTGCTGAGCGGAGACCTCACTTCGGGCGTCCTCGGTCCGTTCACGAATCGCAGCCAGAACGACATCGCGTTGTTCAATGACTACCTCACACAGGCCAGTGGTTCAGCGCAGCCACGCGGGATCATTTTCCAGGGCGACGGTTTCGGCCAGTCCGAGAAGGGTGCCGGCGGTATTGACGCGGCACACACATTGTTCATGACCGAGAAGCTCGGCGTGGTGTTCCGCAATCCGTCCTACCAGTCGCTGTCCGGCAATACCAACGTGTGCACCGACCTGCTCACGACTACCAGCCTGACGAGCTCGCTGGACATCTACGGAGTGGCGAATGCCTGCACATGGTCGAACGACGTGTACCAGCGCAATCCCGCACTGCCCGAAGCGGTCGAGGGCGCGTTTTACCAGAACACCGGGCTCAACGGACCTTACGTCGCAGACGTCGTGAAGCCCGCCACCGCGTTGCGCAACTGGATCGCGGTCACGAGTGGCTACGAAATCGAGCACTTGTTCAGCCGCTACTGCGACACGAATGGCGGCCGGCTGGCGTATTACTTCTACATGCTGAACAAGGTGTTCGGCAGCGTGTGCCAGATCACCGGTACGCCGGCGGCCACGCTCGACGCTCCCGGCAATGCCCGCCCGTACACGGACTTCATGAAGGTCGGCAACGCCGTCATGCGCCAGGGCGTTTCGTCTGTTCGCTTCGGCGTGGCCAGGGCCGGCCGCATCCAAGTGACGATCTACGACGTCACGGGCCGCCGCATCCGCGCGCTGGCCGACCGCGTGTTCGCCGCCGGCGAGCACACGCTGGTGTGGGACGGCAGCGACGACAACGGCGCCAAGGTGGCGCGCGGGGTGTACTTCGTGCGCAGTAGCGCGCAGCCCGACGCCAGGCGCATCATCGTGTTGAACAACTGATGCAGACGGGGGCCGGCGCCCCAGCGCCGGCTCCACGCCTACTGCAACTTGCCGCGAGCGGGCTGAGTGTTCGCGGCTCTGGGACCCAGTGGAGATCCACTATGCAGTGCCGCATATGCGACCCAAGAGGCGGCATCGCCCTGGCGATGCTCGCGCTGCTGGCTCTCGTGCTGCCGGCGCCTGTCCGCGCGCAATCCGAAGACGCCATGCCCGGCGAGATCCTGCGCAACGCCAAACAGGTGCGCACGCTGCTCAGTTCGCGTGTCGCGCGACTGCAGGCGTCCGCAGGCCCCGATCCCGACACGGTGTACGTCGGCAAGTCGTTCACGAACCACACGACGCCCGACAACTACTGGAATATCTACACCGGCGTGTACCGTCCCGGCACGAACGACCCGAACAACACCATGTGGGACTGGGACAACACCGTCGGCATCCAGGCGGCCGACTCACTGCAGGGCTGGTGGCCCATCCATCGCCAGTACAACTCGGCCGGTGGGCTCACGCTGACCGACGACCAGCGGCCGTGGTGGGCACTCGACCACGGCAACATGGGCAACTACGTGCTCAGCCAGCAGTCGTCCGCCAAGCGCACATTCGGAGTGGTGGGCTACTGGCATGGCGACCCGGGCAAGACCGTCAACCCGGCCGGTTCGGTGCCGTGGACGCCGCTCTCGGGCGCGCGCTCGGCGTGGTGCGGTCTGCGCCAGCACGGCGACAACACGGTGACGGATGCGGTGACGGGCAATGCCTTCAACCAGAACGTCGTGCAGTACCTGCATGACGCGTCCGCCACCGGTTGCGTGAACCGTTTCCCGGGCTACGTCGACCAGATGGACCAGATGCTCTATCGCGACATCGCCATCGGCAGCGGCCAGTCGCTCACCGTGAGCTTCAAGTACCGCACGCGCATGTCGACCAGCATCGGTACGTCTGCCGCCACGCGTACGGGCTGGTTCCATGGTGATCCGCTCGCGGTCACGACGGGCAACTTCATCAGCAGCTCCGCTGCGGGTGCGAACGCCCCACAGGACTCGTTCATGGTGTACGTCGGCGCGCCGGTCAACGACGCCGCCTGCGTGTACTCGGACGGGACCACGCGCCCGGTGTACGACAAGCAACGCCGCTGGTTCTCCGAAGTGCTCAAGACCTTCGGCGCCGGGGCCACGTACTACGAGCTGCTCGGCAAGGCCGGCAACAACCCGGCCGACACGCTCGATGCCACGTCGATGGCGTCGGTGACCGTTCCGGCCACACAGATCGCCAGCATCCTGTCGCCCGCGACGTCCGGCAACGTGCGCCTGGTGTTCCGCTGCAAGACGAATCGCGGCTTCGCGGACTCCGATGCACGCAACTCCGGCTACAACTCCGCAGGCTACGGCGCCGTGCTCGTCGATGACGTCACCGCGGACACCGGTTCCGGTCCCGTGCTCATTGGCGACTTCGAGGCGTCCGAGCAGGGCGGCGTGAACGCCATCGATAACCGCTTCCCGCTGCCACCGGGGCGTGCCACCACCGACGTGTGGCGCTCCACCGGCAAGCCACCGGGCGAGTACTTCCATCTCGAGCACCTCTCGGGGCTCACCTACAACGATCTGTGCGGTCCACCCAACTCGCCGTCACGGCAGTGCAACATCGGCGGGCTCGTGCTGACCGTGGGCAATCACGACGACGGCGAGGGAGCGGGCGATTCGCGCTTCGCGGCGATGCGCGAGATCTCGCATATGGTTTTCTCGCCGACCCTCAATCTGCTCGGGGCGGGCCCCGGCCGCGCGCTGCCGAACTCGCAGGGGATCAGTGCCAGCATCGCCGCGGCCAGCGACGACTTCCTCACCTGGTATGACATGTACGCCGGCATGTTCAATCTGAGTTTTTCCGGGAACAGCTGGATCTTCGGGCACCAGTCCTATCCGGGCGTGCAGATCGGTAACAACGGCAAGGCATGGGGGCAGCCGGCGTTCGGTGGCTTCATCGTCTTCAACCCTGAACCGCAGTGCTTCACCGATTTCGAGCCCGCGGCGGGAAACGGCGTGCCGTTCAAAACTTCGAACCCGAGCGGTATCCCGGACTCCGTGCGCATCTTCTTCGGGCACCAGCAGCAGTGCTTCCGGTTCGCCATCACGCTCGGATGCAACTCTAACGAAGGCGGCTACTTCGACAACGCCGCGGTCGCGTTCGTCGACCTGCCCGGCGTGCCGGGACAGGCGAGCGCGGGTGGCGCCGTGAGCATCGGTGGCATCTCATCCGACATCTGGCAGTTCGTGAACGACACGTTCCCGGCCAACGAGACGGCGGGCCTGCCCGGGACAGCGGCATTCGACACCACCGGTGCGCTCATCCGCACCGGGATCAACAATGCTCAGGCCACAGCCAACCAGCTGCGCTTCGACATCCCCGGCGATTCGAGCGCGATCATCGCTGGCAACGCCACGGTCACCGCACCCGACGATCCGGCGCTCGCGACGGTGCGCGTCGACCTGGTGTTCCGCATCCTGCCGGGGCCAGGCAACTACCAGATCGCCGCAGGCCGCTCCATGGTGCCCGGTGGCACACCCAGCGGTGTGTTGCTGCAGGTGCCGCAGAACCAAGGCGCGGTTGCCGTCGCGGGCGATGCGTCGTTCTGGGGGCAGTACATGGCTGATCCCGGTGAGGTCTCGGCGGGCACGCACAACGGCAACACGAGCTGGGACCCGCTCACCTGGAACTCGGCCCGCATGGACTCCACGCAGTTGAACGTGTTCCCGGTCGGCGGTTCGGTGCCCACGGGCACGGGCCTCACGACCTTCGGCTGGATGACCATGTACCAGGAGAGCGATCCGAAGTTCGCCACGCTGGGAGTGGACAAGTTCAAGTGCTTCGTGATCGACACGACGAAAGCATTCATCAGCTCGCCGACGCTCAACAACGCCAACTGCAACGGTGTCATCCCCGCGTGGCTCACGACCGTGCCACGCTCGCGCACGGGCTGGGACGGCCAGACGGCCACGAAGGAGTTCACGAAGATCATTCCCGACGGTCTGCTCACGCCGGGCTCGCACGTCCAGTACTTCTATCGCAAGTCGCACGCCATCGATCCGTTCGTGCGCTTCGCCATGTGCCCGGACACCAACTTCATCACGCCGCAGAACAGCGAGGGCTCGTCGGATCAGCATCGCTGGCAGCAGTTCTCGGTGCTCCCGGACCGCTGGAAGAACGGCGCGTTCGGTGGTTCGGGTGCGGCGTGCATGCTGTACATCGACCTGAATGATCGCCGGGGCAACGAAGGCCGCTTCGTGTCGACGATGGACTCGATCGGTGCGACCGCCGCCGCCAAGCGGGGTGCGCACAACGGTTGGACGGCTCCGGGCACGACGAACATCACAGCTCTGGACGTGCGCACCAACATGAGCGTGGCGGTGAGCAACCAGAACTCGCAGCCCGGCACGACGTGGGACATGTACGGGGTCAAGGCGTCGGAGTCGCTCACCACGAGCGCCGGCGCCCCGGGCAGCCGTCTGGCCAACCGCGCGAGCATGGGTTTCGCTGCCGGGCGTGAGTCGAGACAGGGCCCGACTCCCGACATGCTGCGGGCCTATTACCGCGTAGTGGCCGTATTGAGCGGTGATCTCAACTCCGGCCTGCTGGGGCCATTCGCGAATCGCAGCCAGAACGACATCGCGCTCTTCAACGACTTCCTCACGCAAGCGGCTGGATCGGCGCAGCCCCGTGGCATGTTCTTCCAGGGGGATGGCTTCGGGCAGTCCGAGAAAGCCGCTGGCGGCATCGATCCCGCCCACACGACGTTCATGTCGGACAGGCTCGGTGTCATCTTCCGTAACGTGTCCTACCAGTCGTTGTCGGGCAACATCAACAACTGCGCGGACCTGCTGACGACGACCGCCCTGACGGCGTCAGGCGATGTCTATGGCGTGGCGAACACCTGCACGTGGTCGAACGACGTCTACCAGCGTAATCCCGCCGTGCCCGAAGCGGTGGAGGGTGCGTTCTACCAGAACGTCGGCCCCAACGGTCCGTACGTGGCCGACATCGTGAAGCCCGCGACGGCGTTGCGCAACTGGGTGGCGGTGACCAGTGGCTACGAGCTCGAGCACCTGTTCAGCCGGTACTGCGATACGGACAACGGTCGGCTCGCGTACTACTACTACATGCTGAACAAGGTGTTCGGTGGCATCTGCCAGATCACGGGCGCTCCGACTGCGACGCTGGACACCCCGCAGGGCGGTCGCGCGTACACCGACTTCATGAAGGTCGGCAACTCGGTGATGCGTCAGGGCGTCTCATCCGTCCGGTTCGGTGTCTCGAAGGCCGGCCGCGTGCAGATGACGATCTATGACGTCACGGGGCGCCGCATCCGCGCGCTGGCGGACCGCGTGTTCGCCGCGGGCGAGCACAGCCTCGTGTGGGACGGCAGCGACGATCAAGGTGCGAAGGTGCCCCGCGGGGTGTACTTCGTGCGCAGCAGCGCGCAACCCGACGCCAAGCGCATCATCGTGTTGAATCCGTAGAGCTCGAATCGGTGGGAGAGCCGAACGAGTGATCCGTCCGGGGGCGGTGCCGATCCCATGTGGGCCGGCGCCGCTTCGGACTCCACCAGGGTCCAGTTCCCGGCGAGCTCCCGTCCAAGGCCCATATTGATGTGCTCCCAATGTAGCAAGTGATAGTTCTGGTTCCGGGTCACGTTCTCCTTGTATCATCCGGGCAGGGACGGTCGCTGCCCGTCCTGAACTGGAGTTCGCTGGGTCGTGGCCCCCCAGTGCTGCGCCGCCCCGTGGAGATCCGTATCCGGTGCTGCCGGACGCACTGAGCGTTCGGCTGCCCGAACACGAGGGATGCCATGTCACTTCGCCCGAGAGTGGCCGCGCTGTTGCTGTAGCTGAGGTCCTGTATTCCGGTCATCGCCCGCGCCCAGTCCGACGAGCGTACCGAGCCCCGCCTGCGCACCGCGCATGAAGTGCGAGAACTGATCGGCTCGCGAGCGCAGCGGCTCAGCACGTTGGCGGGCCCCGACCCCGACACGGTTTACGTCGGCAAGTCGTTCGCGAACCACACCGCGCCCGATAATTACTGGAACATCTACACCGGTGTGTACCGCCCCGGCGTCAACGACCCGGCCAATGCGTTCTGGGACTGGGACAACACGGTCGGCATCCAGGCCGCCGACTCGCTGCAGGGCTGGTGGCCGCTCCACCGCCAGTACAACTCGACCGGCGGACTCACCCTCCCGGATGACCAGCGTCCGTGGTGGGCGATCGATCACGGCAACCTGGGCAACTACGTCCTGAGCCAGCAGTCCCAGGCCAAGCGCACGTTCGGTGTGGTCGGCTACTGGCACTCCGATCCAGGCAACACGGTCAACCCGGCCGGTTCTGTGCCTTGGTCACCGCTCAATGGCGCGCGCTCGGCGTGGTGCGGGCTGCGGCAGCACGGTGACGCCACGGCGTCGGATGCGCAGACGCAGAACCCGTTCAATCAGGACGTCGTCCAGTTCCTGGGTGACGCCAGTGCGACAGGCTGTATCCAACGCTTCCCGGGCTACGTCGACCAGATGGACCAGATGCTCTATCGCGACATCGCGATCACGAGCAGCCAGGCCCTGACGGTGTCGTTCTCGTACCGCACGCGCATGTCGACCAGCATCGGTACGTCTGCCGCCACGCGTACGGGCTGGTTCCATGGTGATCCGCTCGCGGTCACGACGGGCAACTTCATCAGCAGCTCCGCTGCCGGTGCGAATGCTCCGCAGGACTCGTTCATGGTGTACGTCGGCGCTCCGGTGAACGATGCGGCCTGTGTGTACTCGGACGGCACCACGCGCCCGGTGTACGACAAGCAGCGTCGCTGGTTCTCGGAGGTCCTGAAGACCTTCGGCGCCGGCAACACGTACTTCGAGATCTTCAACAAGGCGGGCAACAACCCGGCGGATACGCTGGATGCCACGCCGTCCTCGGGTGCGCTCGTTGTCCCATCTGGCCAGATCGCGAGCATCCTGTCGCCCGCGACCTCGGGTAACGTCCGTCTCGTGTTCCGCTGCAAGACGAACCGCGGCTTCGCGGATTCGGATTCG
>JANMAX010000045.1:0-7109 GCA_031360075.1 bacterium
CTCCTCACTCGATGCATCCACCGCATGCACCTTCGTCGTCGCGCCTTGCCAGCGACCACGATCGCTCGCCGGTCCATGTGCACGACTTCTCTAGCGCAGCACCGCCACCTTCATGCTCTTCCTCTCACCGTCGTGCGTCAGGCGCACCAGGTAGAGGCCCGGGGGCACGCGCTGGTGGTCGAGCAGCGTGATCTGATGGCGGCCCGCGCCGAGGCCCGCGAGGTCGCGGAATGCCACTCGCCGTCCGGCCAGGTCGAGCAGCTCGAGCGTGCCACGCGCCGCGCTGCCCGGCAGTGCCAGCGACACGGCCAGGTCCTGGCGTGCCGGGTTCGGCCACGCGCCCAACAGCGCCAGCCGTGGCGTGTCGCCGCCCACGCCGACGATCGAGGCATCGTAGATCGTGAAATCGGCGTCGCTGCCGTCCGCGAACTGCGCGGCATGGCTGTCGACGACGCGGAAGCGCGCCTGCGTCGTGGTGGGGCCGGCCGCCGTGTAGGACCACGTCGTGCCGGGGAGCCCGCGCGCCAGTGTGCGCCAGTGCGCGCCACCGTCATCCGAGCGCTGCACGTCCACGGTCATGACGCCGGCGCCCTTGGCCCAGGTGACGGTCTGTTCGGTGCCGCCGTTCCACGTCTGGCCGCCATTGGGCGACAGCAGCGTCACGGCGTTCGACAGCACACCGGGGCAGCCGGCGATCTGGCGCGTGAACGACTGCGACAGGCGGTTGCAGACCAGGAAGTCCGGTGTGCCGTCCTCATTGAAGTCGTTCACCGCCAGGAACGCCGGGCTGCTGCCACCCGTGGCGGACGTCTGTGCGGTCTCGAAGGTGCCCGTGCCCACGCCGAGCAACACACTCGTCGAGTTGAGCGCGTTGTTGCTGGCGATGGCGATGTCGGGCACGCCGTTGTGATCCCAGTCGCCGATGTTCGCGGCGTTGGGGCCGCTGCCCGCGGTCACGGCGATCGCGCTCGCGAACGTGCCGTCCGGCACGCCAGCGCTGCCGTTGCCGAGCAGCACGCTCACCGAGCTGGCGGCGGTGTTGCACACCGCGACATCGGCGATGCCGTCCAGATTGAAGTCGGCGGTCACCATGTGATTGGGCGTCGCGCCGGTGCCGAACGAGGCTCCGAGCGTGAACGTGCCGTCCCCCTTGCCGCCGGTGCCGTTGCCGAGCAGCACGCGCATGCTGTTGCCGGTCACCAGCAGGTCGGTGATGCCGTCAGCGTTCACGTCCCATGGCAGCACGCCGCGCGAGGTCGCCACCGTGTTCACGGACAGCGGTGCGGCGAATGTGCCGTTGGGCACACCCGCGGTGCCATTGCCCTTGAGCGTGCTCACGAAGTTGGGCCCGCCGGCCACGGCCAGGTCGAGTATGCCGTCCTCGTCGAAATCGGCGGTGGCCAGCCCGGTGGGCGCGAACGTCAGCGTCGCCAACAAGGACGGCGGGCCGAAGCTACCGTTGCCGACGCCGGCGCCGCCGAGCCCCAGATGCAGTTGCAGCGTGTTGTCCGCTTGCGCACCGACGACGGCGTCCAGGATGCCGTCGTGGTCCGCATCGAACAGCGTCAGGCAAACCGGTGTGCCGCCGGTGGCCACGTTCACGGCGGCGGCGAACGTGCCATTGCCCACGCCACCCGCACCCTGACCCAGCAACGTCACCAGGTTGCCGCCGCCGGTCGTGACCAGCACGACGTCCTGGATGCCGTCGCCGTTCAAGTCCTCGGTCTGCGCACCGGTGGGCTGCGAGCCCACCGTCACCGGTGCGGCCGAGGTGAACGGGCATACCGTGGCCTTGAGTTCGCCGCTGGTGGCCGACGAGTCGGTCGCGCGCACCGCGCGCATGCGAAAGTAGTAGGTGCCGAAGTAGTAGGTGCCGGGGCTGGGCACATCATAGAGCAGTCCGGTGGTGTTGCCGACGTACACGGGGTTCAGGTCCAGTGGCAGCCGGCTGCGCACGACGCTGTAGCGCAGGATGCCGCTGCCTCCCCCGGAGATCCACGACAGCCGCACACCGGTGCTGATGTTGGTGGCGACCGGATTGCGCGGTGGCGCAACGGTGCTCCCCAGGCCCTGCACTGCTCCACAGCCAGCCATGACGCCGCGCATGCGCGACACACACGTGGGGTGGAACTCGAGCCGCAGGCCGTTCGCCACGCCACCCGCGAGGTGGCAGTAGCTCATGATGGTGCCCTTGTTGGGCGGCAGGTGATTCGTGTAGGCGGCGCAGCCGCCCTCGGGCGCGACGCATGAATCCAGCGTGCCCGCCGGCCAGCGCCCTTCGCTCACCCACGTGCAGCTGTGCGTGTGCGGCGAGCCCATGTTGTGGCCGATCTCGTGCGCGATGACGTTGACGTCCCACGTGGTCGTGGTGGTCGGGTAGCTGTACACCGCATCAATGGCGCTGACCCCGTAGCTGTTGCTGCACACGGCATCGAGGTACGCGATACCGCCACCCAGGGCGCGGCCCGAGATCATGTGCCTGACGAGCGCCGGGATGCCGCCGTTGTTGGCGATCCAGTAGGCGCGGAACTCGCTCAACTGGTCGCTGGTATTGATGGCGTTGTAGGGGTCGGTGGCCGTCGTCCACAGGTTCACGTACGTGTAGCGCAACGAGGCCTCGGCATCGCGCTCATACACCAGGTTCACGGTGCCGAGCACGGTCATGATGTACGCCGTGGCCGCGGTCAGGTTGGCGCCGAACTTGACCGAGTAGATCTCGTAGTCGCAGTCCACGGCGGTGTCGAATTGGAGCCGCGTGCCGTTCAAGTTCGTGGCTTCAGGGGCCGTGGTCATGTCCTGTTCCAAACCGCTGCCGTCCAGCTTGCGCAGGCCGAACGCCTGCTCGTTGCCGGCGTTGATGCCACACTCCCAGCGTGCCGCGGCCTGCGAGATCGCCTCGGCGTTCTCGGGCGCCAGCGCATGCACGAGCGAGCCCGCGGCTGCGTTCGAGGCGAACTTCTGCACCGGCGACAGCATGAGCCGCGTGCCGTGCTGCTCGATCGTGCCGAGCACGCCCGCGCTGCTCATCGACAGCACCACCCAACTCGCGGGGTCGCCCGCGACGGTGCCGCGGTAGAGCGTGACGTCCGGTGTGAACGCGTGCCGGCCGCTGTCGTCGGTGTAGGTGACGCTCGTGCCCGGAGCCATGATGGCGTAGGGCACGAGCGTCAACTCCAGCGTGCCGCCATCGGCGTCGGGCACCTGCAGCACGCCGCCGCCGGCAGCGCGGAACGCGGCCATGGCGCCCGCATCGACCGTGAGCAGGCTCGTGCCCGCGGTCGCACGCACCAGCGTGCCGTTCACGGCGGTGGTGGCTGCGAGCAGCCGGGTGCCGGTGGCCCCCAGGCGCGTGAACACCGGTGCGGCGTGTGTGCTGGTCACGAGCAGCGAGAGCGAGACGATCGACAGCAGGATGCGCGCGAGCGATGAACGCATGCGGGGTGCCTCGGGGGAATGGATGGCCAGACACGCCCGCCGCGCGCCGCGGGGACGAGCCAGGGCGCCGGGCAGGGCGAGAACGAACCGGGAGGGGTGCGAGTGCCAAGTCTAAACGAGTCCGGCCCCCGGGCACCACTGCTGGCTGGTCGTGCGTCCGGTCGTGTTGCCGGTGAGCTCGCCCCTCGGAAGGCACGCGACAGGGGGTTCAACCGGGCCGCGGTCGCTCGTTCGTGCGGTCCCGGGACCGGCTCAGCGAACGATCGAGACTTTCGCCATCCTGAGGTCGGCGCCCGCGCGCAGCCGGACCAGATAGACCCCCGGGGGCAGCGAGTGGTGCTCGAGTAGCTGGATCTGCTGCGCACCCGCGCCGAGCCCGCCGATGTCCCGCGCTGCCACGCGGCGGCCGGTCAGGTCGACCATGTCGAGCGTGCCGCGTGCCCCGGCCGGGAGCGAGAACGACACGGTCAGGTTCGTGCGCGCGGGATTGGGCCACGCGCCCAGGAGCTCCAAGCGCGCCAGTCGCGACGGGCCGTCGCCAATGCCGAGCGTGCCGGCGGGCAGCACCATGAAGTCCGCGTTGCTGCCGTCGGCCACTTGCGGCATCTGGTGTGCCACGACGCGCAGGCGTGCATGCGTGGTGAGAGCACCGCCAACGGTCCACTTCCAGCTCGTGCCGGTGAGTTCGCGAGCGACCGTGCGCCAGTGCACGCCGCTGTCGAGCGACAGCTGCACGTCGACGCTCAGGACGCCGCCGGATTTGCTCCAGGTGACCGGGCGTTCGTCCTGCACGGACCACTGTTCGCCGCCGTTCGGGGTCACGAGCACCAACGACGGCGCGAGTGCGCCCGGGCACACCGGCGTCACGCGCACGAAG
This sequence comes from bacterium, assembly GCA_031360075.1. Lineage (GTDB taxonomy): Bacteria > Eisenbacteria > RBG-16-71-46 > RBG-16-71-46 > RBG-16-71-46 > JAIOPA01. The sequence continues at coordinate 4,313 of JANMAX010000045.1, forward strand.
TTGCCCGTGCCGCGCTGGACCGCGAGCACGTCGATGGCGCCGTCTTCGTCGAAGTCGGTGGCGATCAGCGCGGCCACGGCATTGCCGCCGGTGGGCACGAAGAAACGTCTGGCCAGCGTGCCGTCACCGCGGCCGAGCAGGACGCTCACGGTGCCGGGTGAGGTCTCGTTGCCGATGACGACATCCGCGAGCCCGTCATGGTCCCAGTCGACGATGGCGATGCTGTTGGGGTTGCCCCCGGCGCTGTACGCCACGCCGGCCGCGAACGTGCCATTGGGAAGATTTCCGGTGCGCGCGCCCTTGAAGACACGCACCAGCGTGTCGCCGCGATCGCACACCAACAGGTCGTCGGTGCCGTCCAGGTCGAGGTCGGCGACCGCGATGCGGCCCGGAAGCACGCCCGCCGCATACGTGACGGGGAGCGCGAACGAGCCGTCGCCGTGACCCAGGCTGCCGATGCCCGGGAGCACCTTGAGCCCGGCATCGCCGGTCACGGCCAGGTCCAGCACGCCATCGGCGTTGAAGTCGTGCAGGTTCAAGTCGAAAGTCGCCATGGTCAGCGGTGCGGACTGGAGCGCGCCGAACGTGCCATTGGCGATGCCCGCGGTCCCGAGCCCGCGTTTCTTGATCACGGTCCCCGCGGCGCACGTGAGCAGGTCGTCGATGCCGTCCTCGTCGGCGTCGGCGATGACCACTGCCTGTGGCGCGCCCGGCAGCACGCCCAGTCCGAGCGCAGTCTGGAACGAGCCGTTCGGCACCCCCGCCACCGCGACCCCGAGATGCAGTCGCAAGAGGTTGTCGCTCTGCCCACCCATGACCAGGTCGGTGATGCCGTCGCCGTTCAGGTCGCCGGCGGCGACGCAACTGGGCAGCGACCCGGTGGTGCTGGCGGCGGGCGCGCCGAACGAGCCGTCACCCGTGGCACCCGTGCCCTGGCCGACCAGGATCGAGTACAGGTCGGCGCCCCGCCGGACCACGAGGGCGTCCTCGCGACCGTCACCGTTGGCATCGAGCGACAGGCCGGCCATGGGGTCGTTGCCGGTGACGGACGCCGTGCCGGCGGACACGGCGCACGTGACGGTCCCCTTGACCTCGGCGCTCCAGGATGACGTGTCGGCGGCACGCACGGCGCGAACTCTGTACCAGTAAGTGCCGAAGCCGGTGTCGTCGAACTGCAGCGCGGACGTGAAGCCGATCTTCGCGGGACGCACCGCGAGCGGCAGCGGACTGCGATAGACCTCGTAGCCCAGCACGTCCGGGCTGCCACCCGCGCTCCAAGTGAGCCGCACGCTGTTCACGAGCGGAGCGACCGCCATGTTGCGCGGTGGCTGCGGCACGGCTTGGGTGCTGCACGCCGACACGCTCATGACCGAACGCATGCGCTGCACGCACACCGGGTGGAAGTCGAGCCGGATGCCGTTGGCGACGCCGGATGCCACATGGCAATAGCTCATGAGCGTGCCCTTGTCGGGTGGCAGGTGATTGGAGTAAGTGGCGCAACCGCCTTCCGACGTGAAGCACGAGTCGAGCGTCGTGGCTGCCGGGACGTAGCCCTGCGTGGCCCAGTTGCAGCTCTGTGTGTGATAGCTGCCGAAGACATGGCCCAGTTCGTGCGCCATGACGTTGACGTCCCACGTTGAAGTGGCCGTCGGGTAGGTGTAGGTGAAGTCCATGGCCGCGAGCGCGTACGCGCTGGGCGTGTTACACAACGAACCGATGAGCGCGATGCCGCCCCCGAGCGGCCGGCCCGACATGAGGAACGCGGCCGAGCGCACGATGCCCGCGTTGGCGCTGCCCCAGTAGCCCTGCATCTGCGTGAGCTGCTGCGCGGTGCTGATCGCCGTGTACGGGTCCGATGCGGTCGTCCACAGGTTCACATAGGGGAACGTCAGCGTGGCCTCGAGGTCGCGCTCGAAGATGAGGTTCACCGTGCCGAGCACCGTGAGCACATAAGAAGTGGCCGCGGTGAGGTCGTCGCCGAACTTCACATGGTAGACCTCGTAGTCGCAGTCGACCGCGATCTTCCACACCGTGCGCGTCGCACCCACTTGCGTGGCGGCGGCACCACGGCGCGGGGCCGCGAGCGCGCCGGGCGCCGGCAAGTCCAGCGGCACGCTCAGGGCGTCCTCGTTGGTGGCGTTGATGCCGCACTCGAACGGCGCCTTCCCGTCGCTGCGTGCGCTCTCGGGCGCGAGCACGTGCATGGGGAGTGCGGTCGCCTGACCAGCCGCCGCCTGACCAGCCCCAGGCCCGGCGTGGCCGGAGGCCACGCTCTGTAACTGTAACGCCGCCACGGTCTGTGAAGGCCCGATGTTCCAGCGCTGGCCCGCATGCTCCAGCGAGCCGAACACACCGGCCGCACCCATGGCGATCACCGCCCAGCTGCCGGCCTCGCCCGCGACACGACCGCGGTACAGGGAGACGTCGGGGTGCACGGCGTGCTGGCCGCGCTCGTCAGTCGTGGTCAGCGACGTGCCGGGCATGAGCACGTCGTAGGGCTCGAGCGTGAGTTCGAGCGTGCTGCCGTCCGCCGCCGGCACCGCCAGCAGGCCGCCGCGCGCGGCACGGAACGCCGCGATGCCGTCCGTGTCCACGGCCATCAGGCTGACGCCTTCGGGGAGCACCGGCGTGGACACGCTGCTGCCAGTCGCCGTGGCGGACGCGCGCGCGCGCGCCGGCGCGCCCAGCACGCTCGCGGCCAAGCGCGTGCTGGGCGCGTCCATGCGATGGAAGACGGCTGCCTGTGCGGGCGGGGCGGGGGTGAGGAGCAGCAGGAGCGGGAGCAGGGTGCGAAGCC
>JANMAX010000110.1:0-12168 GCA_031360075.1 bacterium
CGGCGCCGAACAGCAGGAAGTTGCGGCGCGAGTGCGCGCTCAAGCCAGCGCGCTTCAGTTCATGCGTGCGCTCGGGCTGCTCGGCGGCGGCTGATGCCGCGCGGCGCAGTGCGCCGTTCAAACGAGAGACCAGCGAGGGCCCGCGGGGCTTGCGGGGTGCGGCCTGCTTGCGCTCACTCATGCGTCGCTCCCTTCAGCCGCGTGCTCCAGCCGGTCACCATGCTCCTGAACGTGTCGAAGCCGTCCGCGGCCACCAGGATGACATGCGGCACCATGAACGAGCCCAGGACGGCCATGCACCCGAAGTGCACGACACGCGCGACGTCGTAGTTCACGAACAGCCGCTCGAGCGGTCCGAGCGTGGCGGGATGGTGCATGGCCCAGCCGGACAGCACGACGAGCAGTCCGACGATCGGCATGGTGAAATACGCGCCACGCTGTAGCGCGTTGTACTTGCCAGCGATCACCGGGTGTGGCCACGGCTTGCGCGCCAGTGCCGCCGGGAGCAGGCCGAGATAGAACCGGAGCATCGCCAGCGCTTCGGCGGGGTCCGTCGTCCTCGGCAGCAGCGCACGCCAGCCGCCGCCGCGCACGAGCCCGATCACATAGACAAGGCCGCAGGCCATGTACAAGTAAGCCAGGAGCCAGTGCAGGCGCAGGGCGTTCGCCAGTTGCCCGGGCCCGAGCGAGAGCCTGTCGTACAGGAAGTTGCCAGAGTTCCCGTTGCCGCCGAACACGCCGGCCAGCGCGCGCCCGGCATCCAGCAAGTAGTCTCCGCGCGGGTTCCCTGGAGTCGCCGCATGCCTGAACACCGGCGCGGCCCAGTAGATCGCGAGCCCGGTCACGATGAGCCCGACGAGCAACGGCACGTGCCCCCAGTGCGACAGCCGCACGAGCGCATGATGCTTGTGAGCGATGCGCACGGGTTCGGCCGCCCGGGCCGCCCGGGCCGCGGCCTCGCGAGCGGGGGGCGCCGCGGCGCGCGCGACTGGGGAAGGCGCTGATGCGGCGTTGGCCATGCGGTCGGGGGGCGGAACGTGTGCGGCGACGGGTGAGCGAGCGGTCATGACTCTCGAGGGGCAAGCGAGAAGGGCAATGCGAACGGGTGGGCTACGCCAGAGCACGACGAACGTGACGTGCGGCACACTGGAAGTCGTTCCGTGGAGCGCTCCCGAGCGCTGGACCGTGCGCGCCCCGGAAGCTCAGGGCATCGGCCCTGACCAGCCCGGATCAGGCCACCCCCGTCCCCTACAATGCCCCAAGTGGCGGCAAGGTTCCCGGGGTATTAGATTGTGCTCGTTCCCCAGCCGAACCCCGTGCAGGCGGGCCACATGGCCGTGGCGCGGGGGAGTCGTCCATCCCGGAGACAGCCCGACTCATGTCCTGGCTCAAGCGTGAACGCACCGGCATCAAGCCGGCGGCCAAGCCCGAGCGCACCGAGATGCCCGAGGGGCTGTGGACCAAGTGCGACGGCTGCGGCGAGGCGTTGTTCCAGACCGTCCTCGAGGACAACCTGTGGACGTGCCCCAACTGCGGGCACCACTTCCGGGTCTCGGCACGCACTTACGTCGACTACCTGACCGATGACGGCTCGTTCCAGGAGCGCCATGCCAACCTGGTGGCCGGCGATCCGCTCGAGTTCCGCGACGCCAAGATGCCGTACACCGAACGGCTGGCCATGGCCCAGAAGGACACTGGCGAGAAGGACGCCGCCATCTGCGGCGTGGCGACCATCGGCGGCATCCCGGTGAGCGTCACGTTGATGAATTTCTTCTTCATGGGCGGCAGCATGGGCTCGGTGGTGGGTGAGAAGGTCGCGCGCTCCATCGAGCTGGCGATCGCCGAGCGCCGCGCCTGCGTGATCGTCTCGGCTACCGGCGGCGCGCGCATGCAGGAAGGCATCCTGTCGCTCATGCAGATGGCCAAGAGCAGCGTGCTGCTGGCGCAGTTACGTGCCGCGCGGCTGCCGTTCGTCTCGGTGCTCACCGATCCCAGCACCGCCGGCGTGCTCGCTTCCTACGCCTCGCTCGGGGACGTCATCGTCGCCGAGCCCAAGGCGCTCGTGGGTTTCGCCGGCGCGCGCGTTATCAAGCAGACCATCGGTGAGGATCTGCCGCAGGGCTTCCAGCGCGCCGAGTTCGTGCTCGAGAAAGGCTTCATCGACCGCATCATCCATCGCAAGCAGATGCGCGACGACTTGGGCCAACTGCTGGGCTTCTTCTGGCATTCCACCCGCGGTTTCGCTCCCGAGGGCGGGAAGTCGCCGCACCGGTACGACCCGAACGCTCCCCGTTCGGTCTGAGCGGTACGAAATCATCTCCGTGACGCAGGAACTCCAGCGACGCCTCGAGGCCCTGTGGGGGCTCGAGCGCCGGCATCCCAAGTTCGACCTCGACGGCACGCGCGCCCTGCTGGCCGGGCTCGGCCGGCCCGAGACGCGCTTCGCCTCGGTGCACGTTGCCGGCACGAACGGCAAGGGCAGCGTGTGCGCGCTGGTCGAGCGCGTGCTGCGCGCGGCCGGGCTGCGCACCGGGCTCTACACGTCGCCGCACCTGGTCGAGTTCCGCGAGCGCATCCGTGTCAATGGCCGCTGGCCCGAGGAAGACGCGCTCGGCGAGCGGCTCGACGTCATCGAGGCGCTGCCCGGCGCGGCGCACGCCACGTTCTTCGAGATCGCGACCGCGCTGGCGTTCGACCACTTCGCGCGCGAGCGCGTCGAATGGGCGGTGGTCGAGGTCGGCCTCGGCGGCCGGCTCGACACCACGAACGTGCTCACGCCCGCGGTCACCGCGGTGACGTCGATCGCGCTCGATCATTCGGAGCTGCTCGGCAGCACGCACACGGCGATCGCGTTCGAGAAGGCCGGCATCTTCAAGCCCGGCGTGCCTGCGATCACCTCGGTCGAGCACGACGCCGCGGCCGCGGTCATCGCGCGCCGTGCCGACGAGGTCGGCGCGCCGCTCGTGGTGGCGCGTAACGTCGCGCACGTGCGCGTCGTGCAGCAGGGCGACTGGGGCACGCGGCTCGCGGTTGAGTGCGCGCCGTGGGGCAGCTTCCAGCTGCAGATGAGGTTGCACGGCAGCCACCAGCGCGACAACGCGCGCACCGCGCTCGCGATCCTGTCGCAGCTCGCTGGCCAGGGCGTGCGGCTGGAGCTGAACGCGCTGCGCGAGGGTTTCGCCGCGGCGCGCTGGCCCGGACGGCTCGAGGCGTGCCCGGTGCGGCCGCGGCTGTGGTGGGACGGCGCTCACAATGCCGACGGCATGCGCCGGCTCTGCCAGGCCTGGTCCGACGACCTGCGCTTCCTGCCGCCTGCCGCCATCGTGTTCGCCGCCGGGCGTGACAAGGAAGCCCGCACCATGCTCACGCGCCTGTGCATGCTGGCGCCGGCGGCACGCGTGTTCGTGACGCGCACCGCCAACGAGCGCGCGCTCAGCGCCGAGGAACTGCTGTCGATGGCGTACTCAGCCGGCATCAGTGCGGTCGCCGCGCCCTCGGTACGAGACGCGGTCGGCGCGGCGTTCGAGGCGGCCCCGACCGGGCGCATCCTGCTGTGCGGCTCGCTGTTCGCGGTCGGCGAGGCGATGCAGGCCTTCGGCGGCGCGCCGGGGGAGCAGGTTTGAGCGCACGCGGCCCGAACCGAACCGGCCGGTGGCAGCCCGCGAGCATCATGGCGTGCCTCGCACTGGCCGCCGTGTTCGCCGCGGGCTGTGGAGCGCCGCTGCAGACGCTGCCGATCGCCACGGGCGAGCAGCCCCCGCGGGCGCCGGTTCCGTCCGCCCCGATCGACACTTCGGGCCTGGCGGGCATCGAGGTGAACGACCTGCGCACTCGGACCCCGGACAGCACGCGCACGGTGCGCCCCACGCCCGCGCGCGTCGCGGGCGCGGACAGTGCGCTGTGGTCGCTCGCCGACTCAGCGGGCGTGCTGCCGGATTCGCTGCACCGCGCGCACGGCAAGCGCGACTCGTCGGTGTCGTTCACCACGCGCTCCGCGCCGCCCAGGAAAGTCGGCAGGACCGCGCAGGCGCCCGAGCCGCCCTACAAGATCGAGGCTGACCGCATGAGTGGCGGTCGCGGGCCCACGGGTGACGTGCTGTTCCTGGAGCAGGTCACGATCACGCGCTCGGGCACGCGGCTGCAGTCGTTGCGCGGACGGTACGAACGCGCCACCGGCATGGTGCACATGGAAGGCAACGTCCGGATGCGTGACTCGTCCACCACGGTGACGTGCGACGAGGCGTCGTTCTCGGAGACCCAGGACCGCCTGGACCTGTCCGGGCACGTCGTCGTGGTCGACAAGGAGGCCACGCTCAAGGCGCCGTTCGGCTGGTACGACCGCAAACTCGGGCTGGCGCAGTTGCGCGGCGGGGTGACGGGGCAGGAGAAGAAACAACGGCTCACCGCGAACGAAGCGATGTACGTGCGGGATTCGTCCATCGTGCGTGCCCGCGGTGATGTCGTGGGCTACGACGATGAGAACCATACTCAGATCGAGGCCCAGGCCGTCGACTTCGACCGCGCCGCCAAGATCGCGACGGCGACCGGCAAGCCGCTGCTGCGGGCCAAGGACGATGACGGGAAGGAAACCGTGCTGCGCGCGCGGTTGCTGCGCGTCAATTCCGAGACGCGCATGGCCGAGGCGGTGGATTCGGTCACGGTCGAGCGCGACACGCTGCGCGCCACCGCGCGCTACGCCGTGTTCGACGACAAGACCGGACACGGGCTCATGTTGGGCAGTCCGCGTGCCTACGATGGCGAGACCACGGTGACGGGCGACACGCTCGAGACGTTCGCGATCAAGCGCAAACTGGAGCGCATCATCGTGCGCGGTGGCGCGGCGCTCGACTACGCCGGCACGCGTGAGACCACGCGCGGCGATGCGAGCCGGCTCACCGGCGAGCGCGTCGACATGTTCGTGAGTGAATCACGCATCGACAGCCTCATGGCGATCGGTACGGCGCGCAACAGTTACACGTCCGCGCCCAAGGACGGCAAGACCGGCGAGCGCAACCTGACCAAGGGCGACACCATCCTGGTGTACTTCAAGGACAAGAAGATCGACCGCGCCCGCGTCATGGGTGGCGCTTCGGGGGAGTACCGTCCGCCCGTGGCCGTGGGCGACACCACGGCCGCGCGCATGGAACTCGTGGCCTACGAGGGCCGCCGTATCGACTTCGTCATCCCGAAGAACCGCATCGTGCTGGACGGCGATGCACACTTGAACTATCGCGACATCGAACTGCGCGCGCGCCGAGTCGAGTTCGACAGCAACAAGAACACGCTGGTGGCCGAGGGCAAGCCCCAGTTGATCGAAAAGGGCGACCAGGTCGATGGCCAGTTGATGACGTACGACATGGACAAGGGCGTCGGCACGATCTACCAGGCCACGACGCAGTATGAGCGCGGGCTCTACCACGGCAAGCAGATCCGCAAGGCAGGCGACAACGTGCTCGACGTGCTGGGTGGCGCTTACAGCACGTGCGACCTCGATCAGCCGCACTATCACTTCTCGGCGCGCTGGATGAAGATCTATCTCAAGGACAAGCTGGTCGCGAAGCCGGTGGTGTTCTACATCCGCAACGTGCCCATCCTGGCGCTGCCGTTCTATGTGTTCCCGATCAAGCCGGGGCGGCATTCGGGCTTCATGCTTCCGCAGTTCGAGTTCGGGTTCAACAGCCAGGCCGGGCAGTTCATCCGCAATGCCGGCTATTACTGGGCGCCCAATGACTACATGGACTTCACCGGAGCCGGTGACTACTATCAGGCGGACCCGGCGTGGGTGTTGCGGGGTGAGGCGAATTACAAGCTGCTGTACGCGTTCGACGGCCACTTGGAAGGTAAGTTCGAGCACAACGACCGCACCGGTCGCGACGACTACCAGTTCTACGGCACCCACCAGCAGACGTTCGGGCAGCGCACGCGGTTGTCGGCGCTCGGCAACTTCGTCTCGAGCCGCGAGTACAACAACAGCGCGACCTCGGGTCAGACGCTGGCGCAGCGCCTGAACCGCTTCCTGACCTCGAGCGTGCAGATGTCGCACTACGCCGACTGGATCTCGCTCAGCGCGGTCGTCGACCGTCGCCAGGACTTGGATGCCGACCTGAGCCTGCAGGACCCGGACGGCGAAGGCGCGCTCCGGGGCCCCAGGGTCGGGACGAAAGCATCGCTGCCCAACCTGACGCAGACGCTGCCGTCGCTGTCGGTGTCGTTGCCCACGCGCTCGCTCGGCTCGTACGGCTTCGTCAAGGACAGCAGGGCCGGCAAACTGCTCAACTCGACTTACCTGAGCCTGTCCGGGCGGTTCCTCACGCTCGAGACGCAGCGCGGTGTGGTGACCGGGCTGTCGCCGTTCGTGCGTGTGTCACTGTCGGCGCCGCGCGATTCGATCACGCCGCTCGGCGACACGCTCGTCGTGCGCGACACCCTCCGCACTGCGGACAGCCTCAACATCGTCGGGCACGACGATGTCACGCGCCGCGGTTCTGCGGCGACGTTCTCGCTGTCGGATTCCCGCCGGCTATTCGGCTGGATCAACTTCTCGCCATCGGTGTTCGGCAATGCCGTGGTGTTCGACCACGACAAGCTCGGTAACAGCTTCGTGCCGGCGGCGGTGTGGCAGGGGAGCGCCGGATTGTCGACGACGCTGTATCGCACCCTCACGACACCGTTCGCCGGACTGGCGCTGCGCCATGTGCTGAGTCCGAGCGCCACGCTGTCGTACACGCCAGAGTTCCCGAGTCTGCAGTACACCGACTCGCTCGGCCGCCGCCAGGATCGCTTCGAGAGTTTCGGGGACATCAGCATCTTCTCGGGCAGACGCTCGGCGCGCGCGTCGTTCACGCTGGACCAGCGCTTCCAGGCCAAGGTGACACGCGGCGACAAGCTCACGCGGCTGGACAACCTGCTGTCGTGGACGACGAGCAGCTCGTATGACTTTTTGTGGCGTGAGGACGGCCTGAAGCACCCGCTGGGACCGGTGTCGAGCTCGGTGCGCCTGCAGCCGCCGGGCTACGTCAACGCCGATGCCAGCGCGGCACTCGACGTCTACCAGGGCCGGCCCCTGCGGGGATTCGGCTACAACCTCAGTGCGTCGTTCGGCAATCGTGGTGGCGGCAAGCCACAGTCGGGCCGCACCGCCGTGGAAGCGACTCCGCAGTTCAGCGATGCCGAGGAGGCGCAAGACTCGTTCCGCGAAAGTTGGTCGGTGTCGATGGCGTACTCGTACTCGGGCGGCTATGCCGGTCCGCGCTGGAGTTCGCGTGAGAGCGTCAATGGCGTGCTGCGTTATCAGCTCACCGAGAACTGGGTGTTCGACTATCAGGCGGGATACGACATCACCAATCGCGCGGTGCTGTTGCAGCGTTACAACCTGACGCGCCGCATCCACTGCTGGGACGCGACGTTCTCGCGCACGTTCGGTGTGCGGGGCGAGGCCGAGTACTACTTCCGCCTCGGTGTGCGCGAGCAGAAGGAGATCTTCTTCGAGCGCGGTTCGCGCGTCCAGAGCTTCGGTGGCATCCAGTAACGGCACGCGCTGGCAGCTGCGCTGCGACGCCTGCGAAACCACGGCTTGGGTGGGCCCGGGCGAGCGCGGGTTCGAGGCGTGGTGCGAGTCGTGCCAGACTCCGCACCTCGTGGATTCCGCGCCCCGTCCCGGCACGCGCTGCCCGCGCTGCGCTGCGTCGCTGTCGGCGTGGCCGCGATTCGTGGAGTTGTGGGGCGAGTTGCAGCACCTGGACGCCGTGCTCGGCGCGTGGGCCGGCGATCCGCAACCGCTTGCCGTGCTGCTGCCCGAGCGGCCGCGCTTCATCACCGACCTGACGCCGCCCGCCGCGGGGCCCGGCGATCCACCCGCGCGCGCGGCCTTGCTGGCGGCGGTGGCGCACGGGGACTACCGCGGCGCGCTCGGAGCGGCGCCCGCCGACACCGACCCGCGTGCGCGCGCTGCTCGCGCCATCGCGCATGAGCGGCTGGGCGACAGCGCTGCCGCGCTCGCCGAGTGGGACGCCGTGCTCGGGGCCGGCGAGGATGCCCGCGCCCGGCTGGCGCGCGGCTCACTCCTGGCGCGTGCCGGTCGCTACGCGCACGCCAGCACGGACCTGCAGCATGCCGGAGGCTCGCCCGAGGCGCGCTGGAACCGCGCGGCATTGCTGGTGCATGAGGGTGTGGCGGCCGGCAGCGCCCTGCCCGACGCCGGGCTGCTGCTGCGCGCACGTGCCGAGGCCGGAGCGCCCTCGGCTTACTGGAGCGACCCCACGATCGGACGGCTGTTGTGGTCGCTGCTCATCGAACGCGCGCTGGCGAGCGGCGCCACGCCGGGTGCGCCACTCGCAGGCGACGTGTGCGCCGCCTTGCGTGCGGCCGAATCGGAGTTCGAACACGCCACGTTCTGGGACCGCGCCATGGTGCTGGTGGGCTGGGTGCGCATCGGGGCACAGGACGAGGCCGCGCGCATCGCGGCGCCGCTCGCGCGTCAGCAGTCGGCGGGATTGCTGGATGAGCCGGCTTTGCATGGCCAGCCGTTGGTGAGTGTCAGGCGGGCCGTGGCAGCGGCACGCGCGGCGATGGACATGGGCGATCCGGTCGAGGCCCGGCACACGGTGGCCGAGGCGTTCGCACGCGCCGACCTGAAACGTTTCCGGATCCCGTGTGCGCGCTGCGGCCGCGGCGCGGTGGGCATCGACGAGACGTTCGATCCGGACGACTGACGCGCCCGTGGCGGCCGGCGCGGCACGAGCCGCAGGGCTGGACTGGAAGTTCCGATGCGTTCGCGCGTTCGCCCGATTTCCGTGGCTTCCCCCGGCTCACCCGATTAGGGTTGCGTCCCTGAAGTCGTGCACATGCCTCGACGTGGCGCCCTCCGATTCCTCTCCGTCGCGCTCGGCATGTCGGCCACAGGCCCCCGATCGGGTGGGCCGGTGGCCGTGCATGCGTGTTCCTCATTGACCGCCGGGAACCATCGCGAACGCATCCTTGGAGACCGACCATGTCCAGACCGCACGGCATCCCGTTCCTCGCCACTTCGCTCGCGCTGCTGACAGCACTCGTCCTCGCCACTCCCGCGCTCGCCGAGCGCCCGCGCTTCGAGGAGGATGAACTGGACCGCTCCCCGCGGCCGCGGCCGTCGATCGCGCTGCCGGACGCCTGGCGGTTGGGCCAGCCGGTTCGCTTCCCGCGCCAACTGCTGCCGCTGCTCATGGGCGAACGCGAGGCGGGGTTCAGTGAGCCCGAGGAGGACCCGGCCGGCGTCCTGCGCGGTCTCGACCTGTCGCCCACGCATCCGGCCAGTTCGAGCTTCGGCCCCAATCATGTCGCCAACGACCCATCGGGGGATCCTGCAGCCACCACGAATTCCGAGAACTCCATCGCGGCATGGGGGCGCTACCTCGTGGCCGGCTGGAACGACTCGTTCGATCCGGGCGGCCCGCGCAGCTTCTCGGGGTTCGGCTACTCGACTGATGGCGGGCGCACGTGGATCGACGGAGGCATCCTGCCACACGGCGCCACGGACCAGTTGTTCGGCGACCCGTGCATCACCGTGGACGCCGGAGGCAACTTCTACTACGCCAGCCTGTACATCAGGCCGGACATCAACCTGAGCGTCTCGGTGAGTCGCGGACGATTCGTCAAGGACGTGCTGGTGTTCGAGCCGCCGGTCCTGGCCGCGGTCGCGGGTGCCGCCGACGATCTCGACAAGGAGTGGATCGCCGCCGATCCCGAGGACGGCACGCTGTACATGAGCTACACGCGCTTCATGAATTCGGGTGGCGACCAGATCGAGGTCGTGCGTTCGCGTGACCACGGCCGCACCTGGAGCGCTCCGGTGGTGCTGACGGACATCGACACGGAGTCCGTGCAGGGTTCCCGCCCGGCGGTCGGTCCGAACCACGAGGTGTACGTGGTCTACACGGTCACCGACCTGACCGATTTCAACAACCACATGCGCATCCGGAAGTCCGTCGATCGTGCTCGCAGCTTCAGTCCGCGCATCAACATCGGTGAGGCTCCCGGCGACGTCAGCGTCTACCCGAACTCCGTCGCCGGCCCGCCCGGATTCAACCGCGGATTCGGCGTCGAGTTCCCGTCCATCGCGGTGAATCACGGCGGTCACGGGCGTGGCGAGGTGTACGTGACCTGGAACGAAGCCGTGGACTGGTTCGACGACGCGCTCGGCGGCGGCGGAGTCACCTCGGAAGTCGAGAACAACGGCACGGCCGCGACCGCGACGCCGTTCACGCTCGGCCAGACGCTGACCGGCCGTTACGACCATTCCACGGACCTCGACTTCTACTCGTTCTCGGGCAAGGCCGGCGAAACGGTCGAGTTCTTCCTGACCCCTCCGCAGGGCGCGCAGGCCGAGGGATTCCTGCGGCTGTTCGGGCCCGGCGGCGGGACGGCCGACCGGCTGGCCCTGAGCGCGTTCGGCGGAGGCCAGGCGTTCATCGTGTTCACGTTGCCGTCGGATGGCACGTACTTCATCCGCCCGGCGATCGCGAATCCGACCGCGAAACTGGGCGCCTACCTGGTGTTCACCGGCACGCACACGCCGAACTCCCGCGACGTCGCCATGGACTCGCGCGATGTCATGTTGTCGCACTCGCGCGACGGCATCCACTGGACGCCGCGCCAGCGCGTCAATGATGACGCCGCGCGCTACGACAATGCGTTCGCCGAAGTCGCAACCGACCGTCGCGGGGACGTGCACCTGGTGTGGTACGACCACCGCAACGACACGCAGAAGGGCATTCTCACCGACCTCTACCACGCCCGGTCACGTGATGGCGGCCGGACGTTCGAGCCCAGCACCAAGGTGAACGACGGCCCCGGCATCAACTGGAACCTGGTCCCGAGCCGGCTGGCGCCGAACATGGGCGACTACATCGCGCTCACCTCGGACGGGGCCAACGTCTACACGGTGTGGGCCGATGGCCGGCTGGGTACGCCGGATTCATGGGTCATGCAGGTGGCGGGTGGAGGGCGCGACGACGAAGCTGACGATGACGCCGGCGACGACCGCCACGAATCCGCCGCGCGCATCGCGGCCGGCGCGCTCGACGGTGCCCTGCCGCTGGCGCTGGCGCTGCGCGTGGCGAATCCGTCGCGCACGGGCCAGGCGCTCAGCCTGAGCTTCGACGTGCCGCGTGCGGGCGTCGCGCGGCTCGACGTGTTCTCGGTGTCGGGCCAGCGCGTGCGGACGGTGTTCGACGGCACGGTGAGCGCCGGGACGCAGCGCCTGATCTGGGACGCGCGCGATCGGGATGGCTCGGTCGTGCCGCCCGGGCTCTACTTCGCGGTGCTGCGCTCGGCTGATGGCCAAGTGAAGCAGCGCGTCGTGATGCTCCGGTAGCCGCAGCCCCGGAGCTCCCGGAGCCCTCGCAGCCCCCGCGGCCCCAAGCGCCCACGCCCGAGCCCCGTCTGCGCCCTTCGGAGGGCGCTGGGCGGGGCTTCGGGCGTTCCTGGGGGCCGAGCCAGCCCGATTCGTCCGGCCCCGGCAAAGCTTGAGCCCTGGTCCTGTGCCATCCGTTGCCAGCCGGCCAGTGCGTGCGCCATGCTCGTCGGGAGGCGGCGGATGTTCGCCGCTTCATGACGGCGCGGCGGCAGGGTGCCGCTGGTGGATGATCCCCCGTGCAGAGGAGGATGCGATGAGGTTCGGCGCCGCTTGGCGGATCGCCGTGCTCGCGTCCTTGGCGCTCCTCATGAGCAGCCAGCTCTGTATGCTCACCACTTGTCTGCCGCGCTTTCACCACCAGCGCCGTCCAGCCCACGCGGGTGGTCGCGTGATGCCGCAGCCGCCGATGCGCGCGCCGACCGCAACAGGCGCGAGGGCGTGTGGCACCGCGCTGGATGGCCCGAGGGTATCGGCGCTCGGCGCGGTGATGAATGGCGCCACGCCGACCGCGTTGATCGTGGCGGCCGCGGTCACGCTCGCTCCGAGCGCGCACGAGCCGTTGCCGGTCGCTCTGGCCGACAGCGGTCCGCCGCCTGGCCGGCGGCTGCCCGCGCCCGCGGGCCAGCGCGCTCCGCCCCAGGCCTGAGCGTCCGCGGGCCGGTGCAAGCGAGGAAACACCGCTGCCGCTTTGGCGTGTGCTCGAGCAGGTCCGGGAACCGGACCCGTGCGATTCGCCGGGGTCCGGTGCAATCGCCGCCAGGCCACTGGCCGCCGTG
>JANMAX010000117.1:0-4751 GCA_031360075.1 bacterium
TTGCAGGACATCGACGAGAAGAGCTGACGCGGCCCGCCGTTGCAACTCACGGGCCGCTGAACGGATGAATCGAAATTACAGAAGAGAAGTTACGCTAACCTGTGCGCATCCAGTCTCAGCAGTGCCGCGAAGGAACCCTCCGCCACCTTCATGTTCGACTAGACTGCGAGACATGGCTGAATGCAAGAGCAATCATGTCGCAGGCTTCTCCGTCTCGCGGACAATAGTCTCTTGTTGTGGCGTAGCCGGCGGCTTGCTCCCAATCGAGCAATCGGCTGACGACGGCATCGGCCGGACAGCGCAGGCTCGACCTCGACGCTCACTAACGTCGCGGTCTGCCGATCAAGGTCGCGTTCGGATCGGATGGCGACAGGAGCCACCGGCGTCAGCTCGGCGGGGAAGTCGGCGCAGCCAGCCAAGAATGGGTAAGTGCACGTCGCGCTACTGGGGCCCGTCACATTTACTCTTGCCTTACTGCACAACTGTGCAGTAAGATTCTCCTGCGCTTGGGTTGCGGCCGTCGCCGCGCCGGGCCTCGCCAGAAGGCGGCCCCAGCGGCCTTTCGTCCCGCACGTTCCAGGCGACTCAGGACAGCATGCCAGGTCCCGAATGCCGGGGCTGGGCCGGTCCGTCCGGCTTGGCCCCGCACCTACCGAATGCAAAACGAAGCCCTCGATGAAGCTGTGTCCGTACGCGCCGACTTCCATGGCGGCACGGTCACTCCGGTGGCGTTCCGGCGCCGGGGACGCGAACACCGCGTCGCCCGCGTGAACGCCCGCTGGATCGACCGCGCCGGCAAGCACCCGCGGTTCTACTTCTCGGTCACCGACGCGAGCGGTGACGTCTACCAGTTGCAGCTCCAGGGCGGCGACCTGCTGTGGTGGCTCGACACGGTCACGCTCGAAGGCTGAGTACCCGGCGGCGCGTGGTCTTTGGAACACGGCCGTCCCGGCACCGTCACAGGGAAGCATCGCCATCACGTCACATTGTCGACGCCTGCCGCCTCTGCCGCGGCGCCGGGCCCTGCGCAGGACGTGCGGGGTCCGCCCGGTCACGAACCACACGGCACCCGTGGACGCCGGGCCGTGCGCCGCGGTGGAGAGGGTGGGTGCGCGGCAAGCGGTCGCGCGGCGAAGGGTCGCGCAGCACCGATGCACGCAGTCCTGTTTTCGGGCGGTCCCGTGTCCGACGCCGGCATCGCGGGGATGGCCGGGCCCGCCGGCACGGGCCGCCCGGGTCTCTCGCCAGCACTGGACTCTCCCAGCACTTGTCTCTCCATCACTGAGGTCCCGCATGAAGCCCGTCACCGATGGCCGTCACGACTTCGATTTCCTGTTCACTGGTCGCGGGGGCCGCTGGCGCATCCGCAACGAGCGCCTCGTGCGCCGGCTGCAGCAGTGCACCGACTGGCAGGAGTTCGAGGCCGTGCAGGAGGTGCGTTCGGTCCTGGGCGGGCTCGGCAACGTCGATCGCTTCGCGGCCACGTTCCCGGACGGCAAGCCGATCGAGGGCATGACGCTGCGCATATTCAACCCGCGCACGCGCTTGTGGAGCCTGTACTGGGTCGATGACCGCGGCTGCGAGTTGCAGCCGCCGGTGGTGGGCCGGTTCGACGAGCACGGCCGCGGCGCGTTCTACGGCGACGACGAGCTCGACGGCAAGCCGATCCGCGTGGTGTTCCACTGGACCGACATCACGCCCACGTCGGCGCGCTGGGAGCAGGCGTTCTCGGCCGACGGCGGCAAGACGTGGGAGACCAACTGGCGCATGCAGATGACGCGCGAAGCGTAGCGTCGCCCGAACCGTGAACCCGCGCGCGGCATGACGCCGCGCGCCTTGACGCCGCAGGGACCGTGAAGCCCCGGGGATCGCGAGAACGACATGGCAACCACACCGAGCGACGCGCTTGCCCCTGAGCCCACACCTGACCGCGCCGTGCTGCATGTCGACATCGACGCGTTCTTCGCCGCCATCGAACAGCAGCGCGACCCGCGGTTGAAGGGCAAGCCGGTCATCGTCGGCGCGGGCGTGATCGCGTCGTGCTCGTACGAAGCGCGGCGCTTCGGATTGAAGGCCGGCATGTCGCTGTCCGAGGCCAAACGGCTGTGCCCGCGCGCGATCGTCATCGAGGGCCACGCGCAGGTCTATCGCTGCTACGCCGAGCGGCTGTTCGACCGCTGCCGCGAGCTGTCCCCCGACGTCGAGACCTACCTGGACGAGGCCTACCTGGAACTCACCGGCACCGAGCGTGTGCACGGCGACTTCGTGCAGGCCGCAGCGCGCCTGAAGCGCGCGATCGTGGACGACACCGGGCTCACGGTGACGTGCGGCATCGGGCCCAACCGCATGCTCGCCAAGTTGGTCGGCAAGACCAAGAAGCCCGACGGCCTGGCGCGCCTGCACGAGCACGAGGCCGAGGCGTTCCTGGTCGGCCGGCCCATCGAACAACTGGCGGGCGTCGGGCACGCGTATGCCAGAACGCTCCGCGGCATGAACATCCGCACCATCGGCCAGCTCCGCGCGCTGCCCATCGGCACGCTCGAAGCATTGTTCGGCTCGCCCGGGCGGCTGTTGTTCGAGCGCTGCCGCGGGCGC
Organism: bacterium; assembly: GCA_031360075.1. Classification (GTDB taxonomy): domain Bacteria; phylum Eisenbacteria; class RBG-16-71-46; order RBG-16-71-46; family RBG-16-71-46; genus JAIOPA01. The sequence continues at coordinate 2,596 of JANMAX010000117.1, forward strand.
GACACCGCGCCGGTGATCGCGCGCGAGGTGCCGTTGTCCATCTCGCGCGAGACGTCGTTCCGGCAGGACACGGCGGACCCACGCGAGATCGACGGCATGCTCGAGTACCTCACCGGTCGTGCCTGCCGTGCGGCGCGCGAATTGTCACTGACTGCACGCACGATCGGCGTCCGCCTGCGTTACAGTGACGGCGAGTCGGCGGACCAGTCGCGTTCGCTCAAGCAGCCGTCGGCGGTCGATCCGGTGGTGCTCGAGCTGGCGCTGCAGCTGCACACGCGGCTCTACACGCGGCGCGTCTCACTGCACGCCATCGGCATCACGCTCTCCCACTTCGCGCACGGTGCGGCCGAACAGGGCGCGCTGTTCGACGAACGCGAAGCCGGCCGGCGCGCCGCGCTGTGCGAGGCACTCGACCGCGTGCGCAGCGACTTCGGCCATGGCGCCGTGGTCTCGGGCCGCGCGCTGCACCTGAAGGGCCGCGTCAACGAAGATCGCTATGGCTTCGTGCTGCGCACCCCGTCACTCACCAAGTAACCCTGTCATCGCAACCCAGGTCATCCGGTGGCCGTACGGCCAGCTCACGGCCCCGCAACACGCGCTCTCCCCGCAACGGATACATCACACGCCCCCAGGAAGAACATCATGGTCATGGATCCGACCTTGCTCGTTGAACCCGATCGCTCCACCGACCCCGCCGACCCTGCCGCGTGGTCGGTGCCGGTCGCACTCGAAGACGCTCCTGCACCGTTCGCGCGCTCCAGCCTGCCGACGCTCGACCGTCCCGGCGACTGGTGGCGGCAACGCACCGGCACTGCCGCAACGCCACACCCCGAAAGGCCAGCCATGTCCGCTTTCTCAAAGGCCCTCATGACCGCCATCTACCCGGTCAGCGACATCACCGCCGCCAAGTCGTGGTACGCCGAGGTGTTCGGCGTCGAGCCCTACTTCGACGAACCGTTCTATGTGGGCTTCAACATCGCCGGCTACGAACTGGGCCTGGTGCCGGCCGAGGGCACGCTGCACCAACCGGGCAACCGCGGCGTAGTGGCCTACTGGGGCGTCGACAACGCCGACGAAGCCTGGAAGCGCGTCACGGCGGCGGGTGCCAAGCCGCTCAGCGCGGTCGCCGACGTCGGCGGCGGCATCCGTGTGGGCATCGTGGCGGATCCGTACGGCAACGCGCTGGGGATCATCGAGAACCCGCACTTCAACACGGGGAAGTAAGCGCGAGCGGCTGTCGCTGACCCCGTCATGTCCCCGTTCACTCCGTTGCGCGTTCGTTCGCATGGCTCGCTGCTGGCGGGCGTCGCCTCGCCCGAGCAACTGTGTGAGCGCGCGGCGGATCTGGGATACGCGAGCCTCGGGCTCACGGATCGCGACAACCTGTACCTGGCGGTGCGTTTCCTCGAGGCGGCGCGCGGCTCGGGGCTCACGCCGGTGCTGGGAGCGGAAGTCACCGCACTCGAGCGCGACACGCGGGCGCTGGCGCGCTCGAGCGGGCTGCGCGGTGAGCAGGCGGCGCGTGCGGCGGCGACACCGCGTGTGCTGCTGATCCCGTTCGACCGGCGCGGTTGGGCCAGCCTGTGCACGGTGCTCACCGCGCGCCATCTGGCCGACGACTTCGACCTCGTGCATGCGGTGGCCGAGCATCACGCCGGCCTGCACGTGATCGCCGAATCCACCGCGCTCGCCGCGGCACTCATGGCGGCCGGCGTGCCACCGGCGGTCGCGGCCAACGACGAGATCGCGCGCGGATTCGTGCGCAGCGGCGGCCAGCGCGCCAGCTTCGGCGGACTGTGGCTGGGCGTGCGCGGCATTGCCGCCGAGCGCCCGCGCCTGCGCGCCAAGCTGGCCGAAGCCTGGCGGCTCGGCGTGCCGGCGGTGGCGACCGGCGACGTGTGGCTGTTGCACGCCGACGACCACGAAGCGCACCGCGCCGCGGTCACCGCCGCGGCGGGCGAACTGCTGGAGCGCATGCCGCCGGGCTCGTTCTGCGCTCGCGACGCCTGGCTCGCCGCACCGGACGAATGGGAGCGCCGTGTGCGCGCCACGTGCGGCGGCGCCGGTTGCACCGAGCAGGCCGAGCCGCTGCTCGAGAACAACGCCGCGCTGGTCGCACGCTGCCACCTGAAGCTCGAGATGGGCACGCCGATCTT
>JANMAX010000124.1:0-3247 GCA_031360075.1 bacterium
GCCCTCCGTGGGCACGATCGCCACCTGCTGGAAGCCGGCCTCGCGCACGAGCTGCGCCATGCGCTCGGCCCCTGCCTGCGAGTTGAGGCTCTCGGCCGCGATCGACGGCAGCGCGATCCAGTCTTGCAGGCGCTTCACGGACTCCTCGTGCCGCGCGGCGATCTCGCGCTGGATGGGCGCCCAGTCGTCGGAGCTGCGCTTGGCGGCTGCGTGGGCGGCATTCGAAGCGAGGAGCGAGACCAGCACAAGCGCGAACAGCGCGATGATCGGGCGGCGGATGACGGGCGGCATGCTTCCTCCGAATGAGGCAGATGATCGAGTGAGGCAGACGATGCGACGCTTCCGGCCAGACACATGAGCAAGGCTCCAACCGGCGAGGCAAGGCGGGCAGTCTACCCCTCGCGCGACACGCGGTACCATGGCGAAAGTCGACCATGGCGAAAGTCGAGCGTATGAAGCCGCTCGTGCTCGATCGCCAGTCGGCATCACTCCGTGGGGAGATAGTAGCCGCCGTGAAACGCGCGGTTGAGCTCGCCCGCGTCGAACCCCTCGGGGTCGAACGATTCGCCCGCCCAGTCCGCCAGTTCGGCGTGTTCGGGATGCTCGGGGCTCGCGAGCGCCTCGAGCAGGTTGGCATACCCGCCCGGACCACCGCAGTCCTCTGGCGGGCAGGCGCGCCCGCCGCCGGTGACGTACGGGTACGTGCCGCTGGGATCAGGATCGAGCACCCGTTCGAGGACGACGTCGTGCCGCCAGCCGTCGCCGAAGTCATAGGTGTAGACGAGCCGGTCGCCGGGGTCACGCAAGACGGCAGCCAGCACGGCCAGCTTCTCGTTCTGTCGTTCCGGGAACTCGCGGTCCGGTTCTCCATAGGTGACGCCTGAACATTCGAATTCGTGCAGGTGACTGTCGGTCCAGCCCATGACCGTCTGGAGCACTTGATGCAGCTTGGCGAGCGTGATGTGGCTCCGCACCTGAACGCGACGCCAGACGGGCGGCTCGACGGCTCGCAGTGATACCCCGAGCTCGAGGATGCTCGTGTCGCGCCGCGGCCCGCGCCGGCGCGGCGCGGCGGACTGCTTCGCACCCGCGCCACCCGGCCTCGCTGGCGCGGCACGCTCAGCCGTTGCGTGCGGATCGAGGCTAAGCGCTTGCCACAACCGGCCCACCTCGTAGCGCTCAGCCTCGGGCTTGGCGCCCTCGTGTACCTCCAACTCCTTGAGGAGCGCGATCAATCGCGGCCGCAACGCGACACTCGATGCCGCCTGCCGCGGCGTATTCCCGCCGAGCGCGGGGATCTGCTCGTCGAGCCAGTGCTCGTAGTGACGCGCGACCACCTGCCGCATCACCTCCTGGAGTTCAGCGGACGGCTGCGGCTCGGCCTTCCGGGAGCGCGGCGCGGACGGCGAACTCCGGAGCAGGTCACCGAGATCGCGGACGTCGCGTAGCCGGTACTGGAGCCGCTTGCCCGCCGCCTGCTCGATGAGCCGCCGGAGCGCGTCGGCACGTGCGACGGAGTTGGTCTCGACCAGCAGTCGCGCGCCCTTGAGGACCGCGCGACCCACGATCGTGTTGTCCCAGCTCTCGTCCAGCTTGTTCCCCGGGCGGGCGAACACGATCTCGTCGCCGTCGTCCGTGGTGTTGTGATCCGCCCCTGCGATGCCCAGGAGCAGCGCCAGGAGTTCATCGCGCTTGGGGCCGGCCACATCGAAATGATCGGTACAGAGCACGAGTGGGTCGCCGTCGGTGTTGTTCATGATCAGCGGCCTCGTGGCACGCGCGTCGCCCTCGCGTACGGCATCCCGCCAGGCTCGGAGCATGGCGAGCTGCGCTTCGGGCACGCGCAGGCGCCCGGCGGGCACGGCGCGCGTTCGCACACGCAGCGCGCGCTTGATCGCGGCCAGTGCGCCGGCCGCCTCGGCAGGCAGGAGCATGCGCGGGTGGAGGCAGGCGAACACACTGAGTTCCGGGTAGCTCACGACCGAAGCCAGCAGCACAGCCCAGCGCTGGAGAGTGCGTGTGGCACGCACCTCGTGCACGAACCGGGTCGTGTGCGTGAGCAGGTCGAAGAGCTCCACGCCCACGCTCGGCTCGACGCTGCGCACTTCCCAGATCGAGACGTGCGCCTCGAGATTGCAGGTGAGCGCCTCGCGTTCGGCCGCCGTGAGCCGCGAGCCGGGTTCCGCCAGGAACTGTTCCGCGGGCGAGGGGCCGTCGTGCGAATAGTGGTAGACCAGCCAGGGCAGCAGGAACTGGGACTCGTCCGCCCGCGGCGGCTCGGCCTCGGGGATCGCCGCGATCGCGGCGCGAAGCCAGCCTGGGCCCAAGCGGCTCTCGGTCCAGGCCAGGGCGCGAGTGAAAACCGCCCGTTCGGTGGCGTTGTAGACATGCGCCCGCCGGCCCATCTCGGTGGTCGCGGGTTCCGCCTGACCGAGGCAGCAGTGCTTGTACTTCTTGCCACTGCCGCACGGGCAGCGCTCATTCCGACTTGCGGTGGACATGCGAACCCGACCAGCTGGAGTGGGGTGGCCGACGACTGGGGCGAGGAAGCCGCTACGACCCCGCGAAGCTACCATGCGGGCGCGGCGCGCGGGCATCCGGAAGCGAAGTCCTCCGGAAGCGCGGTCAGCGCCGCTCGGCACAGGACGGACACACCATCCGCGCGTCCGGCGTGACGTGCACGCGGGTCGTCCCCATGCGGCAGCTCTCGCACGCCGGTGGCTCCAGCCGTTCCAGCCACGAGTCGTAGCACAGCAGGAGCCGCCGCGTGGCCGGCCCGCGGTCCAACAGCAGCGTGAAGTAAGTCTTGGCCTGCACCAGTATGCGCGCGCTCGTCAGGCGTGCGTGCGTGCGCAGCCGGTACTTCTCGCCAAACTCCTGCAGCTTGCGCTGGCGCTCGGCTTCGGCGGCGTGGAGTTTTCGCGTCAGGCCGTCCTCCGCCGCGGGTTCGTCCGCGCGCCGGCGCAGGCGGAGGTCGTGGGCGATCTGATCGTAGTACCCGGAGACGCGCGCGAACTCCACGCCGAAGCGCTTCTCGATGCGAGCCCGATGGTGGCGACTCTCATCCCCCACCCACCGCCGCAGCGCCTCGCGCGCGGTCGCGTAGGCCTGCTCGACCGGAATGGCCGGCGCCTCGGGCCGCTGCTCTCCGTCCGAGTCCGTCGGCAGCGGTGCTTCGAGACGGTCGGCGAGCGCAAAGTTCACCTGACCGGACCACAGGTTCACGGGAATCGTGCGGCACTGCTCG
>JANMAX010000166.1:0-6951 GCA_031360075.1 bacterium
CGCTGGGGCGATGCACTCACCGCAGGCGGGCGGAAGCGCGGCGGGTGAGATCGGGATCCGGGACCGCAGTTGGCAGGTCCACGGACTCGGGGCAGGCTCGGCATGCCGGGACGCCGTCGCAGCTGAGGTACATTGCAGGCCATGGATCTTGGAGTGCTGAGCCGACTCGGCGTCGAGTGCAGTGCGCTGGGCTTCCAGGCGGTGGTCACCGGCCTGCTCGCGATCGCGTGCTTCATCCTGTGGCGTCACCAGCGCCAGGGCTACTTCCTCACCTGGTCGCTGGCATGGGCGTTCTATGCCGGCCGGCTGGCCTCGATGTCGACCTACCTGGTGCACCGGGACGTGGTCTGGCTCGCCGTGCACCAGACGTTCGCGGGTCTGGTCTCGCTCCTGCTGTTGCTGGCGGCGTTCCAGTTCTCGAGCAACCTGCGCTGGCGACCGGGCTTCCTGTGGTTCGGCCTGGTGGCGCTCGCGTGGGGCTGGGTCTCGGTCTACGTCATCCAGAACATGCTGGTGGCGGGGACTGTTTCGATCGTGCTGCTCTCGGCGGTCACGATCTGGACCGGGTTCGCATTCGGGCGGTACCGCCTGCGGGTGAACTCCAAGGCAGCACCCGTGCTCGCCTGGACGTTCTGGCTGTGGGGGCTCCATCATCTGGATTATCCGCTGCTGCGCCGCTTCGGCGGGGCAGTGCTCTACGGCATGTTCGTGGACGTGCTGTTCATCTTCATGGTCGCGCTCGGCACCCTGTTCCTGGTGCTCGGCGACGAGCGCAGCAAGCTCGAGAGCCGCAACGCGCAGCTCGAACAACTGACCCGCCTGCTGCTGCGCGCGCAGGAGGACGAGCGCCGTCGCATCGCGAGAGAGCTCCACGACGAGGCGGGGCAGGTGCTGAGTGTGGTCAAGATGGAACTCGATCTCGACAACCGCCGCGAGGCCAGTGCGCTCGTCGCGGGGGTCCTGTCCAAGGTGCGCGACCTCAGCAACCTGCTGCGGCCTGCCGAACTCGACGATCTGGGGTTGCTGCCCACTTTGCGCAGCCTGGTCGAGGACTTCGCGCGCCGCACACGGTTCGAGGCCACGCTGGAGACCGGCGGGAGTGCGCGCACGTTCCCACCCGATGTCGAGGTCGCGGTCTACCGGGTCGTGCAGGAAGCACTCACGAACGTCATCCGGCACGCCGGGGCCAGTCGCGTGCAGGTGCGCCTCGACGTTGGCTCCAACGAGATCAGCGTCCAGGTCGAGGACGACGGTCGTGGGCCCACGGGTGACATGACGCCGCAGCTGGGGCTGTTGTTCATGCGAGAACGCATCGCCGAGCTGGGTGGCGCGCTCTCGACGGGGCCGGTCTTGACCGCCGGCGAGCGTGGTGAGCGGCGTGGGTTCCGGGTGCTCGCAAGCATCCCGCTGACCGGACTGCCCCTGAAGTGAGCTCGCGGCGGATGCGAGCGAGCCTGCTTCGACCATGGTAGCTCGGTAGTGCTACGGAGTGATTTTCGGTAGCACTGCGGATTTACCGCGCGGCCACATCGACCGAGACTACAGGTGTGGATACTCATCGCGGTCCAGACGGCGCCGTGCCCACTCCGGCTCATGCCTCATCCCCCGCGGATGGCGGGGCGCCGTCGCCGCTTGTCCGCCCCGGCTCGTCGCGCGGGCTCGACGAGTTGCGTCTGCTCGCGATCAACCACCACAGCGCCTCGATGACCGGGTTCGAGCGCGCCGCGCTCGCCCCGGACGAACTGGCGGCCCTGCACGCGCGGCTCGAGGCGATCGCGCTCGACGCCGTCGTGCTGTCGACGTGCAACCGCATCGAGCTCTACTGGCGATCGCTCGGGCCCGAGTCGGACGCGCGGACCGAGGACCTGTTCCGTGCGGCGACGGGCGCGGCGCTCGAGTCCGGGGTGCTGTTGCGTGCGTGTGGCGAGCAGGTCGCTCATCACCTGTTCCGTGTCACCTGCGGACTCGACTCGCTGCTGTTGGGCGAGGGTGAGGTCATGGGGCAGGTCCGGGACGCACTCGAGGCCAGCGCCGCGGGTGACTTCATCTCGGGCGTCTTTCGCGCCGCGCTGCGCTGCGGCGGTTGCGCACGCTCCGAGACCGCGATCGGCTCGGGGGCGTTGTCGATCGCTTCCGCCGGCGCGCATCGAGTGGCGAAGTCGATCGCGGGCATCGGACACCCTCGCGTCGTCATCGTCGGCGCCGGCGAGACGGGCCGGAACGCGGCGCGCCACCTGCGGTCCGAGGGAGTCGAGCGGCTGGTCATCGTGAACCGGACGCTCGAGCGCGCCGTGTCCGCCGCCCGCGCGATCGGAACCGAGGCGGCGCCACTCGAGGCCCTGCCCGAGCTGCTGCGCGACGCCGATGGCGTCATCGTCGCGGTGCACGCGCCGGCGCCCCTGATCACCGCAAGCATGGTGCGCGACGCCATGACGTCGCGCCCGGGGCGCGAGCTCGTGCTGTCCGACCTCTCGATGCCACGCGCGGTCGATCCGGCGGTGCGCTCGTTGCCGGGCGTGACGCTGCACGACATGCTCGGCCTGGAGCCGCTGGTGCGCGAGAACCGTACGCGCCGTGAACGCGAGATCCCGCGGGTCGAGGGGGTGATCCAGCGCGAGCTTGAGCAGTTGCGCACCTGGACGCACCAGCAGTTGTTGCGCCCCATGATGGCCGAGTTCCGCGAGCGCGCCGAGGCCATCCGGGTGGCCGAGTTGCGCCGCATGCTGCGCGAGGACCTGACCGACGCGGAGGTCATCGACCGGCTCACCCGGCGTCTCGTGGAGCGCCTGATCACCATTCCCATCGCGACCATGCGCGGGTCGCACCCGAAGACGTTCGACCGTTGCGGCATGCAGTGCATGCGCGACCCGCATGGGGAGTCCGGCAATGGCAATGGTTAGGATCGGGACGCGCGGCAGCGCGCTGGCACGCTGGCAGTCGAACCACGTTCGCTCGATCCTCGGAGCTGCGGACCCGTTGCTGCGTATCGAGATCGTCGAGATCCGCACCGTGGGCGACGAGCTGTCCGAAGCGCCGCTCGAGGAACTCGAGGGCATCGGCTTCTTCACCTCGGCGATCGAACGTGCGCTGCTCGCGGGCGAGATCGACGTCGCCGTGCACAGCTACAAGGACCTCCCGGTCATGACGAGCCCCGACCTCGTCGTCGCCGCGGTGCCCGAGCGCGCCCCGGTCGAGGACGTGCTGTGCGCGCGGGACGGGCTGGGCTTGACCGGACTGCCGGCGGGCGCGCGCATCGGTACTTCGAGCGCCCGGCGCGCGGCACAACTGCGTGCGCTGCGGCAGGACGTCGTGTTGGTGCCGCTGCGCGGCAACGTGCCGACGCGCCTTGGGCGGGTGCGGCATGGCGACCTCGACGCGGTCGTGCTCGCGCGCGCCGGCCTCGAACGCCTGGGCCTCACGGGCCACATCACGCAGGTGTTCTCGCTCGAGCAGATGGTGCCGGCACCGGCTCAGGGCGCACTCGCGGTCCAGGCGCGTCGCGCCGACTCGGACCTGATCCGCCGGCTCCAGGTGCTGGACGACGAGCCGTCGCGGCTCGCCGTCGCGGCCGAGCGCCACCTCCTCTATGCGCTGGGCGGCGGCTGCTCCGTGCCCGTGGGCGCGCACGCGACGATGTCCGACGGCATGCTGGAGCTGCGCGCGGGCGTGTTCGATCCCGCGACCAGCAGGGCGCTGCTGGCGCAGGCCGAAGGCCGCACGCCGGCCGAGGCCGGGGACCGCGCCGCGCGCGATCTCCTGTCGCAGGGCGCCGAGGCGATCCTGTCGGTGTACGCCAAAGTGCCGCGCGTCTCGCAGGAGGGTGCATGAAGCGCGACCGCGTCCGGGTCGCGGTGACGCGCGACGAGGACACGCACGGCCCGCTGTCGTGCGCGCTGCGCGAACGCGGCCTGGTTCCTGTCCACTGTCCGGTCATCCGGCATGAGCCGCCCGAGGACGCTGGCGCGCTGCAGCGCGCGGCGCGCGAGCTCGAGTCCTTCGACTGGCTCGTCGTGGCGAGCCAGCGCGCGGTCGAGGCCGTGGTCAGGGCCCGCGCGGGGCTGCCGTTCCCGCAGCGCGTGCGCACCGCGGCCGCCGGGGCGGCCACCGCCGCGGCGTTGCGAGCCGCCGGCGCACGTGATCCGGTCATCGCAGCGGAAGCGGGAGCGGAGCCGCTGGCGCGCCGGTTGCGCGAGACGCCCGAGTGGCAGGGCCGGCGCGTGCTCCTGCCGCGTGCGGCCGAGGGCAGCGCGGTGCTCGCCGAAGCACTGCGCGCCGCCGGCGCCCACGTCGTCGAAGTGACCGCTTACCGCACGCTCGCCCGGCCCGCGCTCGAGGTGGCTCGTGCGTGGGACTCGGCGGCGCCCGACGCGGTCGTGCTCGCGAGTCCGTCCGCCGTGCACGCGCTCACGGCCGGCATCGGCGCCAAGGCGCTGCGCGAGCTGCGCGCCGTCGTCGCCATCGGGCCGACCACCGCCGCGGCCCTCGCCGCGATCGGCGTCGTGCCCGGCATCTCGCTCGAAGCGGACTTCGCGTCCGCGGCTGCGCTGGTTCGAGAGCTGCTGGATCAGCACCCTGCACATCCGTCCGTCCGCGCGGCAGCCGCCGCGGGAGAGGAGCATCACCCCATGAACACCCGCTTCCACCGCGGCCGCCGCCTGCGCCGCACCGAGGGCCTCCGGCGTCTGGCGTGCGAGACGCGCCTGTCGCCGGATCAGCTCGTCGCACCGCTGTTCGTGTGCGAGGGCACAGGACAGCGCCAGCCCATCGCGTCGCTGCCGGGCCACGCGCGGCTCTCCGTCGACGTGGTCGCGGAAGAAGCAGCCGCGCTCGCGGCTCTCGGCGTGGGCTCCGTGCTGCTGTTCGGCATCCCGGCGCACAAGGACGCCGAGGGCAGCGCCGGCCGGGATCCGCAGGGCGTGGTGCCACGGGCCGTTCGCGCGATCAAGCAGCGCGCCCCCGGCCTCGTCGTGTGGGCCGACGTCTGCCTGTGCGAGTACACCGACCATGGACATTGTGGCGTGCTGCGTGATGGCGAAGTCGACAACGACGCCACGCTGCCGCTGCTCGCCAGCGCAGCACTGGCCTACGCGCGCGCCGGCGCCGACGTGGTCGCCCCCTCGGACATGATGGACGGCCGGGTGGCGTGCATCCGCGAAGCGCTCGACGCCGAGGGCTTCAGCCAGACCGCGATCGTCTCGTACGCGGTCAAGTACGCCTCGGCGTTCTATGGACCGTTCCGCGACGCGGCCGGATCGACGCCCCGGCAGGGCGACCGGCGCGGCTACCAGATGGACGCACCCAACGTGCGCGAGGCCCTGCGCGAAGCCCGGGCCGACGTGGCCGAGGGCGCGGACGCGTTGATCGTCAAGCCCGGCATGCCGTACCTGGATGTCGTGCGCGCCGTGCGGCACGCCGTCGACGTACCGGTGGCGGTCTACCAAGTGTCGGGCGAGTACGCCATGATGCATGCGGCGGCCGAGCGCGGCTGGCTCGACCTCGAGCGCGCGATGTGGGAGAGCACGCTCGGTATCCGCCGCGCTGGCGGCGATCTGGTGATCACCTACTTCGCCCGCGCGCTCGCCGAGTCGCTGGCGGAGCGGCGCGTCACGTTCGAGGCGCGCGCGTGAGCGCCCGCCCCGGAGCGCCCGCGACAGCCGCGACTTCGGCTTGGTTCGAGCGCGCCCAGCGACTGGCGCCGGGCGGCGTGCACAGCCCCGTCCGAGCGTTCCGCGCCATGGGCGTGCCGCCGCTCGCCGTGGTCGCCGCGCATGGCGCGCGCGTGCGCGATGCCGAAGGCCACGAGTACATCGACTGGATCGGCGCATGGGGCCCCGCGCTGCTCGGCCACGCGCCGGATGCGGTCGTCGCCGCGGTGTGCGCCGCCGCCACGAACGGGCTGCTGTTCGGTCTCGCCTCGCCGGCGGAGTCGGAGCTGGCCGAGCGCGTCACGGAACGCGTGCCCGGCTGCGAGATGCTGCGCTTCGTGGTGACCGGCACCGAGGCGACCATGAGTGCGCTGCGGCTGGCGCGCGCCGCGACCGGCCGCGCGGGCTTCATCAAGTTCTCGGGCTGCTACCACGGCCACGGTGACGCGTTCCTCATTCGAGCGGGTTCCGGTGCGGCGACGTTTGGTGTGCCCGATTCCCCCGGGGTGACACCCGGAGTTGCCGCCGACACTCACGTCGCGGACTTCAACGACCTCGCCAGCGTGGACCGCTGCTTCGCCGCCGCGCCGGGGGGCATCGCGGCGGTGTTCGTCGAGCCGGTGGCGGGCAACATGGGCTGCGTGCCGCCCGCGCCCGGCTTCCTCGAGGGATTGCGCGAGCGCTGCACGCGTCACGGTGCGCTGCTCGTCTTCGACGAGGTGATGACCGGATTCCGCGTTGCCCGTGGTGGCGCCGCGCAGCGCTTCGGCGTGACGCCCGACCTCGTCACGCTCGGCAAGGTGCTGGGTGGCGGTCTGCCGCTGGCGGCATTCGGCGGCCGGCGCGACCTCATGAGCCGCATCTCACCGTCCGGCCCGGTCTACCAGGCGGGCACGTTCGCCGCACACCCGCTCGCGATCGCGGCCGGTCTGGCGACGTTCCGGCTGCTCGACGCCGACCCCGGCCTGTACGAGCGGCTCGAGACGTCGGGTGCGCGGCTCGCCGAAGGCCTGGCGGCCGCGGCGCGTGCGGCCAGCGTGCCGCTCACCGTGCAGCGTGTGGGCTCGATGTGGACGCCGTTCTTCTCGGGCCGGCCCGTGCGCTCGTGGGCGGACGCGGACGCCGTCGATACCAGGCGCCACGCCGCGTTCTTCCGCGGCATGCTCGCGCGCGGCGTGCTGCTGCCGCCGTCGGCGTTCGAGTCCGCGTTCCTGTCGGTCGGGCACGGCGCGCCGGTGGTCGAGCGCACGCTGGAAGGCGCGCGCGCGGGGGTCGCGGTGGTGGGGGCGGGGACGCTCGCTGGCGG
>JANMAX010000184.1:0-3976 GCA_031360075.1 bacterium
CCTCCACGAGCTGGCTGGTGACCGAATCGGCTGCCAGCAATGCCGCGACCCCCTCCGGACGGCTACTGACTTCGGGAGCAAGCACATGCACCTCCGCAGCCGACGAGGTGCTCGCTGTGGCGAAGGCGTGGATCGCTCGGACGCGGGCGTCCGCCAAGAACACCAGCCTTGCGGAGTTGCTCGTCCCGATGCGTGCGCCGACCAGATCGAAGCTCCTGCGGGGGTTCACGTGGTCGATGGTCTGCCATGCTCCAGCCTCGAGCACCTGAACATCGACGCCTGCGCCGTCCCCCCAGCCCTCACCCAGATGCGAACAGTCGAGTGCCACGCCTGTGGACACAGCGGTGCCGCTCCACGACACCGTGAGCGCCGTGCCTGCCGATACCGTCAGCGCACCGCTGTCAGCCACAGCTGAAGCGAGCGAAGCCAACCAGTCGCCGCCAGATCCGATTGAGGCGACGTCCAGTGGTTGGAGGTGGCCGACGATGATGCCCGATGAAGTGGCCATCGCCGTCTCATCCTGCGCGTGGTCGACGTAAAGCATTCGCGACTGGTCGATTACCATGGTGCCGGGCAAGGAAGCCTGCAGGCTGACCGTGGAACGGCCGCCGGCGTCCTGCAGAACGCGCGACACGCGAGAGGTCTGCTCGAACCATGCTCCGGGTAGCACGCCATTCAAGTAGGAGTTCACTGTGGCGGCCACGGCCGATGTCCCAGAGGCGTTCGCCTGTTGAGCCCGCAGGCACGCTCCACACCCGCCATCGCCATCCCGGAATGGATCGCCGCCGCCAGGATCCGCTGCAACTGAGATTCGGACCACCCTGCGAGCAACTCCGCCAGAGCCATCGAGCGCGCGGAAGACCGCAAAGAAGGTTCCACCCGTCGGGTTCAGCCAACGGAACGTGTTGCCGTTGTAGAGCGTCGAGCCGGGTGGAAGATAGTCCGCCTTGAAGGTGATGGCTTCGCCGTCCGCGTCGGTAGCCAGGAGGACGACTTGGAACGGCACCGCCGCCGTGAGCGCCTGATCGTCCACACCCGCGGTGAATACCGGGGCATGATTCCACGAAATCTGACGCACCAGGACATCGGCATTGCCATTGGCGATCGTCTCCGAGACGTACGCGATAGTGGTGCCGTTGGAGGCGAACGCGGGGTCTTTGCTACGGGTGCCAGCCGGTGGAGCATGGAAGCTCAACCGGCCGGCGACGACGGTCGTATCGAGCAGGCCGACCCGCTGCACCGCGATCGTGAGCGGGGTCGTGCCCGGGGAGCAACGGAGGGTGTCAACACGGCCCAGATTGGCCATCGGCGCCGCCGACTCGATTGTGAGGCGTCCGTTCCCGGGGTGGGTGTCGAACGCCGCAGAAGGAGTCGAGAACGCGACGACCTTGCGGAGCGCACCACCGGAGCCGGATACCGCGTAGAGGCTGTCGCCGCGGTCTGCCATGGCCACGTAAATCGTCTTACCGTCCGGACTCCAGCGCGGTCGGCGAAGGAAGTTGTTCGACGTGCCGAGCACGGCCAGCTGGCCGTCACCGTCGCCATTCACGCCGACCCATCGCAGATAACACACCGGGTTGGCGGAGTTCGGATCTGGAAGATACGTGTACGCGAGCCCTTGGCCATTGGGCTGAAATGACGGCATCCCGGTGCACCCGGCCAGGGAGGTGAGTTGCCTGAGGGTGGCACCGCCAGTGGGTGTGAGATCAGCGATCCAGAGTGTGCTCGCGAGCGTTCCGATTGCGGCGCCTTCGTAGGCAATCGCATCACCGCGGGGGGACCAGGACGGCGACCTCTGCAGAAGCGATTGTGCGCCGAGAGCGACCGCAGGTGACCCGTCGAGTTTCTTCCTGTAGATCTGGCTCAGGTGCTGGGTGGGTGCAAGGTCGTACGCGGAATACGCGATCTCGTCATTGCCCGGCGCCCACGCCGGCGCGGACTCCGCGACGCTGCTCAGTGCAGCGACGGGGAGCGGATTCGTGGTCTGGTACGGTGCCGTTCGCAGGCTGAGTTCGAGCCGATACGGAATGTCTTCCGAGTAGACATGCCCGTCTTCGGCAGCGAAGCCCCCGGAGCGACCGTCCCCGGAAGACAAGACGAGCGCGACGGAGCGGTTGGTTGCCCCGAAGTTCGGGACGACCAGCTCGAGGGCGGCCGGAGCGTCGGTATCCGCGCCCTGCACCGGAGACACGAAGGACACCGCCTGGGGGCTTTGCCAGAGGATGGATTCGTCGCCCGTGGCGTCCGACACGTTGTAGCCGATGGCTGATGCCAAGAGGGCGAGTTCGCTGGCTGAACCAAGGCTGCCCCTGCAGGCGTAGCATGCGGTCGGGATCACCCTGATCACGAGGTCTCGATTGGCCGTTTGGAGCGCGGCATCCGAACGGATGACCCAGTAGTTCGCCGCCAATGGCGCCAAGCTCATGGGGAAGGTGCTGCCGCGAAACGTTCGATCCCCTTCCAGAGACAGGTCCCGGGTCAGGTGCTGGGGAGTCAGCGTGATGATCGAGGGCAGCGCCACGATGTCATCCAGCGCGTCGTTGTCGAAGTCCTGCCACGCGCTCTGGTGGGTCGCGGGAGAGAAGCCTGCCCACGCCGGGTAACCGAGCTGGCGTTCGGCCGCGTTGGGGTTGTTCACGAAATTCGCGGCGCGCCAGTTGTGATGGATCAGATTGAGCCGATCCCGCACAGGGAGCTGAGTTGCTCCCGCATGGAAATACGTCCGCGCAGCGCAGGTCGCACACTGCGCGTCGGTCAGGAGGGGCTTGAGGTCTGCGAGGGTCCGGTTCGGCAACTTGGCCCAGCGGACCAATAGGTCGTCGGCTGCGCCCACGAGCGTTCGTGCAGAATCAGCGTTGAGGAAGTTGTAGGCGACATACGCCATGAACGACGTGCGGGCGGCGTAATTCCAACTGGAACCACGCAGCGGGTGAGATGGTGTATTTGCGGCCAGGAGCGGCCATGTGTAGGGAATCTCGCCGCTGCGTGTGGTGTCGCGCAATCCATTGATCGCTTCGGCTGCGGCGGACCAGAGCTCCGAAAGCGTCGTCCCGGGCGGATCGCTCGCGCCCGGCATCGAGTGCTGGATCTCGTGCAGGACGCGGACTTGGGAGAACCGGTTCGGGGAAGTCCAACCCGTGCCCGTCAGGTCGATCGAGTTGCCCGGCAATGGGCCCCTGAGTTGAATCGAGTTGGCTGGCTTCACATCGCCGATGGCGTGACCGGTTGAAACATCCTCATTGTCGCTCACCAGAGCTGACGGGTAGCGCCCGTCGTCCAGCGTGCCCTGCCCCGGCGCCGCCGGGTTGTAGATGTAGAGGTCAGTGTGGGCGCGATCGGCGTTCGAATAGCCAGGGGCATCGCGCCCGACTCTGTACGAAGTTTGATCATTCGGGTTGGTGGTCCAGTCTGCCCCTTCTCGACGGAGGAGGTTGTAGACAGCCTGAAGGTTCCTCACGTCAGTGGCGATGGGGTTCGTCCCCGTGAGGAACACGATACTCTGGTTGAAGTTGTTCAGGGTGGATTGAGCATTTGGAGAGACGGGCCCGTAGGAGAGATCCCACATGAACTCGATGTCACGAGCGGTGAGGTCGGACCCAGGGACTCCCTGACGGTAGGGGGTGAAGGTCACTGCTTGCGGAGCCTGAGGCGATTGCGCGCTGTCCGGGCGTGTTCCGCAGTTGTCGATGCTTGCTGCGCGTGCGGGGTAGGCGAACAACAGCAGCGTCACGCGTATGAATCGAGAGAACCGTGACAAGGCAGCCTCCTTCGTGAGGAAGACAGAGTCTTCCACCAGCCGTGCGAAGGGGGTTCGCGACAGGGGGCGGCGAGCGCGCGTGACTGGCAGCGATTGGCGCGGATTTCCGAGCCGTCGGGAATATCCCTTGACTGGGGGGGGGGGGGGGCAAGGATGATTTTGGCTGCATTTAAGGACCTTGCGGATTTGGGGCCCCCCCTGGGGGCAGCGGGGGCGCCC
>JANMAX010000236.1:0-6683 GCA_031360075.1 bacterium
GCATGAATCGGCGAGCAATCGTGGCTGCTGGCAAGGCGCGACGACGAAGTCGTATCCGGGAGATACGTCGAGGAGGATCAACGCAGCCAGCGGTCACGAGGGCCGTCGAGGCATGTACAGGACTTCTGGGACGAGACACTAGCCTGCCGGCCCGCCGCTCCGCGAGCGGCTGCCCTCCGCCGCCCACCAGCGCGGCGCATGGCCAGCCGACCGCGGCGGTCCGCATGGACGCGGGAGCGCGGAACGAGCAAGACTGTGGAGTCCGCCACACCTGCCAGTTGCCCGATCCGGAGGATCGCCCGATGCCCACCACGCAGCCGAGTCGCGTTGTCGCCGTTCGGATACTCCGCGTGCTTCGCCGCCTCGGCTCTCGGGTCGCGTGCCCGTGAGCGAAGGAAACGTGCTCGTGCGTCCCGCGACCGCCGACGACATTCCCGTGATCGGGGCGTTCGCGGGTGAGCTGTACACGCTGCATCACACATGGGACCCGGTGCGGTTCTGGGATCTGGGTGCGGGCACACCAGGCCGTCAGACCGGCCGCGAACGCTTCTTCCACTCCCTGCTCAGCGACGCCACCGTGGTGTTGTTGGTGGCCGAACAGGACGCGCGACCGGTGGGCTATGCGTTCGCCGGTTTCGAGTCGCACGACTACGAGAACCTGCTCGAGGAAGCGATCTGGGTGCATGACCTCTACGTCATCCCCGAAGCGCGCGGCGGTGTGACAGCCGACCGTTTACTGGCCACCGCTGCCGAGCGCGGTCGCGCCGCCGGCTGCCCGCTGCTCGTGCTCACGGTGGCGGAATCGAACACGCGCGCGCAAGCGTTCTTCGCCCGGCGCGGCGCGCGTGTCACGATGCGCGAGATGACCATCGACCTGCGTGCGCCGGCCGCGGACGAACCACAGCGCTGACAAGGCGCAACGCCCGGCGGGTCTCCCCACCGGGCGTTGCGAACAACGGCTGCTGGACCGAATCGGCTAGTACCGGCTCTGCGCGCGGACGAACCAGCCCCGCGCACTGTCCTGCTGACGCACCAACGGATCGCCCGAGAACCGGCTGAAGTTGTAACCGAAGCCGAAGCGCATGTGTTGGTTCGCGTCGTAGGACAGTTCCTGCAGCCAGCCGCTGCGGTTGTCCGAAGACTCGCGCTGCGACAGAAGGCGGTACTCGACACCGAGGCGGAGCGGCTGCCTCATGATCTGGTAGTCGAGACGGCTGGCAAACAGTGAACTGTGCGCCACCGCCGACGCCGAGCCCGGGCGGGCATCTTCCGCCAACCGGGTTGCACCCTTCACCGCCCACTCCACACCCGGCAGGATGCGCGTGGTGGCTTCGAGTGCGGCGACACCCAGCACGGTCTGCGTGCCGAGTGAGTCGTTGACGCCCGCGCCACGGCGATCGGCGAGCCGCGTCCAACGGCCGATCGCCTGGAAGGCGTCGCTCCGCGGTGCGCGCCACGCCAGACCGATGCTGCTCTCCGTGAAGCGGTTCGGGGTCTCATACAGGTTCATCTGTTCACGGCGCCGCGACATGCTCATGCGCAGGTCGCTGAGTACCGTGAACCCGCTCGGCAGGGCGAGTTCGAGCCGCGTCGACGACAACATTTGCCGACTGTACGCACTGCCCATCATGCGGCGTGCTTCCGCACGCGTCGAACCCGAGATCGGCAGCGAACCCTTGTACGACAACTGGCCGGACACCGTGCCGTGCTGGCCAGAAGCACCGCCACGAGTGCCATGCTCGCCAGCCACCTGCAGCGCCACGCCGGACAATGTGTGCCAGGCCTGTTCGATACCCGTCACCGAGACGCCGTGGTCACCCAACGGGTCGCGCTGCCACTGGTACTCCGAGTAGACGCGGCTTTCGGGCCCGAGCGGCGCCTGCATGCCGAACAGGGTGCCGCTGCGCACGCCACCCGTGGCGTCCGTGTGCTCTTCGCGCACGTAGAACTGCTTCGCACCGACGGTCATCGTGGCACCGCCGCGCAGCGTCTTGCCCTGCTCCCCCGCCGAACCGCGGGCTTCGAGCGACAGGCTGGGCAGCGCACGCCATTCCAGCGCGAGCGCCGAGGTCGTGGTCTTGTCACCCGCCAGCGCCTGCTGGTGTTCGACGGTCGTCTTCAGCTTCTCGACCGGCCGCCACCACAGCCGCATCGCGGCCGCGCTGTTGCGCTGTTCGAGTTCCCGCACACGCGACACGTTGCGCTGCTCGAACTCCGCCGCCGCGCCGACGCGCCTACCGTCCTGGCGCCACTGCATGCCAAACAGGTCCGTGCCGCGCAACTGGCGGGACTGGTTCATCTCCGGACGCGTCTCACGATCGAAACGCGACGAGAAGCTGCCCCAGCGGCCGGCGTTCAGTGTGCCGCGGACGCCTGAACGGTCGAGTGCGATGCCGTCGCGCTGGCCGTCGCTCACAAAGCCCGACTCGACTCGACGCATGTACCCGGTCACTGATGCCAGTCCGGGCTTGTCGAACAGCCGGCCCAAGTCGACCTCGGCCGAAGTCTTCCACGCCACGCCGCCGTTCGTGCCGGCTGAATCCGATGGACTGTAGCCGAGGCCACCGTCGGTGCTCGAGAACGCCCGGCCCGTCGTGCCCGAACTGGTCGCAACCTCGGCGGTCAGGCGCGTGCCCGGAGCCACCTTGAGAGCGAAGTCGGTGCCGCGCAAGCGGTAGTCACCATTGCCGGACTGGTCGTCCACGACGGTGGTGCCGAGCGTCAGCGCACGGCCCACAGCCTGCGTCAGACGGCCGCCCACGGCAGTCTTCTCTGCACCCGAGCCGCGCGTCTCGTAGTCCACTTCGATGTTCACCGGGTGGCCCTGGAGCCGGCCATTCCCGATGACCGAGCCGTCGTCCCAGACGCTCGAAATCGGACGTGTGAACTGCACCCGGCCCTCGATTTCCTTGACGATGACATCGGTGCCCAGACGCTGCGGCAGGCGGGCCAGCTGCAGGCCCGTGACGCGATCCCGCACGACGAGCGTGACCTGGGCGCTGCCTTCCAGCACTTCGCCGTGGCTCAGGTAGTAGAGCGTGCCACCCGTGGCTTCGAGCGCATCGTGAACATGGACGTGCGACGCCTGCGCACCGAACACCGAGAGCGACGTGCCACTCGGCAGCGCGTCGCCACCCGCCGCCTTGCCGACCCGCATCTGGGCGCCGTAGAGCGTGCGGCGGAAGCCCGCCAGCTCGACCTCGTCCAGCGCGATCGGGAAGTTACCGAGCGACGCCCGGACGGCTTCACCCTGCAGGCCGACGAACAGTCGCCCGCCTTGAAGGTTGCTGTTCTGGATCGAACCCGAGTCCCCGAACACCGGGTACAGGCGGTCCGGATTGATGTTCGTGAGCAGACGGTCGCGGCCATTGTCATCGAGATTCTTGAACAGGGAGCCGAAGTCGCGCCGGCGCGAATCGAACGCCGACGTGAGCAGGTACCGGCCCGCGACCCAGCCGCGCAGATTCCACGCCAGCCGGCCCTCGGTGTACGTGCCCTTGTCATCGCCCTTGCGCAGGAACGCGGCGCCGGACGACTTCCCAACCACGCCGTCCGCAAGTGCGACAAGGAACATCTTGGGCGAACGCACTTCGAGATCGCGATCGACGCTCGACTTGCGGCCCTGATTGTCCAGCACCTGGACATTGAGCTTGTTGCTGCCCTCGGCCAGCATGAGGCGGCGGCTGAAGGTGCCGTCCGTGTTCACCTTGGCGGTGTCGCCATTGACGATGACGCGGTAGCCCGGATGAGTGCGGCCGGCCAGGTTGAGTGCGTTGCCCTTGAGCGCCACACCCTGTGGCGGCAGGTACAGGCTGAGTTCCGGCGTGGCATCGACGGCCACGACCGGCTTGCCATCGGGCTCCCGATCCGCGACCTGGACCGCGATGTTCGTCTGGTTGCTTAGGCCCTGCGCGTCGCGCGCGACCACGTTGATGTTGTTCTCACCGACATGCAGCGGCACTTCGACCGCGAACCCACCATCGTCGGCGACGGCGGCCGTGCGGCCGTTCACCTGCACCGTGGCGCCCGTGTCGGTGCGGCCACGCAGTGTGGTCCATGCCACGGCCGAGCCGCCCGAAGCGACTTCAGCATTGGCGTCCGCGACGACAGCCTCACCAGAAGCCCCCGGCCGCGGCGCCAGCTTCATGTCATCCGAGGCCTGTCCGTACGGCAGGCGCACCTCGCCGCGCGGCGACAGGATGTCCAGTCTCGGCAGGCGGACACGGGCCTCGGCGAGACGGCCCTTGCTGTCGACCAGCGCGACCACCAGAGTGTCGTCCCCCGGGTTCGGCACCGTGGTCTCGAAGCGACCCCGTGCGTCCACTGATACTGCAAGCGAGCCCAGCGTCACCGCCGGATAGTGCGGTTCACCGGCGGGCAACGTGAGTTTCGTGCCCGTCGGCGTAACCGGGATCACGATCCCGTTGAGCCTCAGGGTCGAATGCGTGATGCTGCCGTTCAGACCCAGCGTGCCTTCGGGATCACGTGCCGAGATGGCCAGGCCCTCGGCGCCGGGGCGGCCCACCGACACCGTGTCGCGCGGGAACGCGACGCCGAAGCGTACGCTCGCCAGCAGACCCGGGGCGATGTTCACCACCTGTGCGACATCCGTCGTGGGGACGGCCGCCGCACCCACCTGCGCCAGATCCATCTTGATCACGCGCGGGCCGGATTCAAGGTCTGGCACATGGAACATGCCCTGAGCGTCCGTGGTCACCCACGTGCCGTCGTCCATCACGACGCGCGCATTCGCGATTCCAGGTTCGTTCGCGGCCTGCTGACCATCGCGGTCACGGTCCTCGAACACACGGCCCAGCAGCGTGCTGCGCGTGAACAGCGTTTGGTCCTCCACGCGGACCGTCGCCGAGACCGTTCGGGCGACCGTGCACGTCGGGCAACCGCTCGTGGCGGACACCTGATCCACATAGGAGCCCGTCGAAGCACCCGCACCCGGCACCAGCTGCCAACGGAACTCGGCGTAGCCAGGCTCGCCGGGGCCGGCCATGCCGTCCCCGTTGCGGTCCACGAACGCCGCGAGCTGCGGGATCTGCAGCGTCTGGGTGGCGCCCGCCTGATCGGCGATGAGACGGCCGTTCATCGCCAGCGTGCCCTTGAGCGACGCGAATCGTGCCGGCAGGACGTGCAGCAGTGTGATGTCGTCAATCGCCTGCGCAGTGCGGTTACGCACGCTCAGCCGGAAGCCGACCGGCTGTCCCTGCTCGACGCGGCTCCTGTCGGGCACCAGTTCCAGCGTGACGCTGGTCAGCGCGGCGTTGTCGATGTTCGTGACGCTCACGTCCGCCGGGTCCAGGCCCGAGTAGAGCGGATCCGAACTGGCTGCGGCGGCCGTGAGGATGCTGTAGGCGAGATCGCCGTCCGTCACCGGGTCATTCACCCCCGTGACCGTGACGACCTGCGGGAGATTCCAATTACCGGCCGTGAACGTCACGTTCGAGGGAGATACCGTGCCCTCGGTGACGTCACTGCTCGACAGTGCGAACACGACGGCGGCCACCGGTTGGCTCTCCAGCACGATGCTGAACGTCGCGCTGCCGCCCGCTTCGGTGGTGACCAGGCCAGCCACCGGAGTGACCGAGACGCCGGCGGCGTCGTTGTCGGTATTCGTCACCGCGACGTCGGCGGACGCCGCACCCGAGTAACGCACGTCCGGACTGACGGCCGCGCCGGTGATGATGCTGAAGCCCACCGTGCCGTCGACCACGGCGTCATCGACGCCGGTGACCGTGACGAATTGCGCGACGTTCCAGTTCGTGGCGGTGAACGTCAGGCTGCCGGGTGAGACACTACCCTCGGCCGGGTTGCTGCTCGAGACCGGGATGGCCACGTCCGCGACCGGCTGGCTCGTGAGCACGACCGTGAAGCTCGCGATGCCACCGGCTTCCGTCGTGACCAGACCGGCGACCGGGCTCACTGTGATCGCAGCGGCGTCGTCGTCGGTGTTCGTCACCGCGACATCAGCCGGATCGATCCCGTTGCTGTTGGCATCCGTGCTCACCGAAGCGCCGAGGATGACTTGGTAGGCCACGCCACCGTCCGCGATGGCGTCATCCACACCCGTCACCGTAATGGTCTGGGCGACGTTCCAGTTGGCGACCGTGAACGTCAGCACGGCGGTCGAAACCGTACCTTCGGCCGGGTTGCTGCTGGACACCGGGATCACGACGCTCGACGTCGGCTGGGCAGTCATCACCACGGCGAACGTGGCGCTCCCTCCTGCTTCCGTGGTCGTGAGCCCCGCGGTCGGCGTGACCGTGATCGCGGTGGCGTCGTCGTCGGTATTGCTCACCGTGACATCGGCCGGGTTCACGCCCGAGTAACTGGGGTCGGCGCTCGTCGCGGCGCCGAGCACGATCGTGTAAGCCACCGCGCCGTCCTGGACGAAGTCGTTGACGCCCGTCACCGTGACGGCCTGCGCCAGGTTCCAGTCGGCGACGGTGAACGTCAGCGCCGCCGTGGAGACCGTGCCTTCCGCGGTGTTGCTGCTCGCCACGGGGACCGACACATCGGCCAGCGGCTGACTGGTGAGCACGACGGAGAACGCCGCGGTGCCGCCGGCTTCGGTCGTGGTCAGGCCGGCCACCGGCGTGACGGAGATGCTGCTGGCGTCATCGTTCGTGTTCGTGACCGAGACGTCGGCGGGATCGAGCCCCGAATAGTTCGGG
>JANMAX010000317.1:0-6451 GCA_031360075.1 bacterium
AGCGCGTTCTCCACGCCCAGCGAGCCGCCGGCCACGAAGAATGCGTGCGGCAGGTGCGGGCGCATCGCGACGCGGCCGAACACCTCCACGAACTCCGCGAACTCGGTGGAGTAGATGTCGGAGTTGGTGGGGTTGACGAGCGCGGCGCGCGTGAGCTTGGCGAGAAAATCGGGGTCCTTCATCTTCGGATGATTGAAGCCGATGGGCAGCGTGGCGAAGAACGAGAACAGGTCCAGGTAATCGCGGCCCGAACGCGAGTCGTGCAGGCGGCGGCCCTGGCTCTTCTCCAGGTCGAGCACCATGTCGTAGCCGTCCGCCAGCATGTGGCGGCCGAGCGTCTCGTGCACCGCGGCGGGTGCGATGTGCGGCGTCTTCATGGCTGTTCTCCCCTTGCCGAGGTCTCGACGAAAGTGTCTTCCTTCACCGTGGACAGCACCATCACGGTGCGCGTCTGGCGCACGCCCTCGTGCCCCGACAGTTGCTCGAGCAACAGCTCTTGCAGCGACGCCATGTCGGCGACACGCACTTTGAGCAACAACGAGAACTCGCCCGTGATGTGATGGCACTCCTGCACCGCCGAAAGTTTCATCACGCGTTCGATGAAGCCTTTCTCGAACCGGGGATGTTCGAAGAACACCTCCACGAACGCCGTGACCTGGGCGCCGACGGCTGCGGGATCCACCACCGCCGTCCAGCGCCGGATGACTCCTGCCGCCTCGAGCTTCTTCACGCGCTCGTGAACGGCAGCCGTCGAGAGTCCCACCCGCTTGGCGATCTCGGCCTGCGCGAGCGAAGCGTCCTTCTGCACCAGCGCCAGGATGTGGCGGTCGGTGCGGTCGAGCTCCTTGAGGGTGACCACTCTTCGAACCATGACCATGAGTTTATTTTCGGCGCGCTGGCAATTCAACTGAAATATTTTTTGAATATGTTGGCTATGGCAGTCAAAACATCAGCAACGGTGCCATGAGGCCCCGTGTTCCCGGGATGATCCAGCTAACTTGTTCACCTGCAGCGCGTTGGGCAGGGCGCTGGGGCTGGAAACAGGACCGCGGGGACCACGGGCATGGGCGGAACATCGAAGTCACGGTCGGCAGTCCGCGCCGACCGCGGGCCGGAGAATCGTCGGGCGTGCGCATGGACAGCCCGGCCCGCGAGCCAATGCCAGCGAGCCCCCTTGCTCAACGCAGAAGGATCGCCCTCGTCCTTGCGGTGTTCACGCCCTGCACGAGCCGCGCCCAATAGAGTCCCGGATCGAGGTCGGTCGTGCCGAGTCGGATCCATTCATCGTGCAGCGGTCGATCCCAGCCCACCCGGACCACACGCCTGCCGTGCAGATCGAACAACTCAAGCGTCGCGGCTTCAGGCCCCTCGGTGGTGATCCGGAACTCGAGCGTGCGACCCGGACTTCCCGCATGGAGTGCGATCGCCGGAGTGCGCACCCCCGATGCGCCAGCGAGCGGGGCGTCGGCCGGCAGCGCCAAGGCTTGGTACTGCACCTTCACCGAGCGCGTGTCCGACCACACCGCCAACGGGTGACCAGGAGAGGCCAGCACCAGCAGGGGATCCTGTTGTGGGTGCGGCTCGGTGCAGAGCGCGACGCCGCCGGCGATCCAACCCGGCGTCACCTCACCTGTCGCATGGATGTGCTGGCCGAAGAGATCGAGCTCGCCGTCTCGCGCATCGAGCCAGATGCAATAGAACCCGCCGTTACCATCGGCGAGGATCTGGGGTTCGATCTGCCCGCCTGTCGCGGCGCACAGGGGCAACCCGCCCACTGGATAGCCCGCGACGGGCGAACCGTCCGAGAGCAGCCGCGTGAAGTAGATGTCGTTCTCGCCTGTGCGCGAGTCCGTCCACACAGCCCAGCACCCACCCGCGCCGTCCGCAGCAATGCGAGCTTGGAACTGTTCGCCGGCACCGGCCGCGATGATCTTGCCATTCACCGGCCAACCCGGCGCGATCGAACCGTCCGACTGCAGATGCAGACCGTACACGTCACTGCCGTTCGCCACACGACGATCGGTCCATGCGAAGTAGGCACCACCCGCACCATCACTGCACTCTGACGACTCGATCTGGTCACCGGTCGCGGCCGACACCACACGCGCGGCTACGGGCCAGGCCGGCTGGCCGTTCGCCAGCACCCGGGTGGTGACGAGATCACGCCCCGTGCTCCCGAACACGTTGGCGCTATTGAGCGTGCACCACACTCCTCCACCACCATCCGGGAGGACATGGATCAGGGCGCCGAAGCCAGGCCCCAACCCCATCAACAGGATGTCGGGCAGTGAGCTGTCGTGGACACCAGCCGGAGTGAGCAGGCCGACACGGAGCGCGAGAGCGCCGTTCAAGCTCACCATCGCCGTGGTGAGCCAGGCGACGCCGGTGGCCCCCACCGGCGTCGCCACCGTCGCCTCCTGAAAGCGCGACGCGAGTCCCATGGTGTCCTGAGCGACCTGTGCGTTCGGACCCACCATGCGGAAGAAGGGCTCGCCCATGCTCACGTAGTCCGAGAACAGCCACACGCGACCGGGTCGAGCGAAGGTGATCGACACGCGGTTGGCGTCCCCGATCAACCGGTGATATCCCACGATCGGCTCCGCGAGCCAGCCGGCCGTGGGCAGCCCGTCCGACCCGACATGGGCGACCGCCGACCAGAAGCCGTTGGAGTCGGTGATGTACAGGTTCTCGAACGCGATGTAGACACCCCCCGAACCGTCGGGAATCGCGAACGCTTTGGTCTCGCTCTCGAGGATACCGGGTGCGATGTGCGTGCCCGCGTCATCCGCGCTCTGCGCGAGGACGACAGACGCAGCGCACAGCATGGCTGTCAGCACCGAGTTGAAGACGCTGTTGAGGAGGCTCGAGCGACGGGTTCTGCGATTCGGGCCCGGATGCTGCGCGCGAAGTCGAATCGTATGACGGAACACGAAGGCTCCCGTTCTCTGGGGGCCTCTATGATATTCCACAAGTCGTGCGGGTCCACGTCCAAAGTGTGTCGAGATCCTTCAGATCGTCGAGCAACAAGTCCGGTCTGCAGGCTTCCAGGGTGTCACGGTGTCTACCACCGGTTGACACTGCAATGGCCCGCGCCCCCGCCGCACGTGCGCACGCCACGTCGTGCTCGGTGTCGCCGACCACGATGCAGCGCTCCGGCGGCACGCCGTGGCGTTCGCCCGCACGTGCCACCGCCAGCTGAGCAATGACGTTCCGATCCGCGCCCTCTTCGCCGAACGTGCCCCAGGCGAAGCGGTCCCAGACGCCGAACGCCTCCAGCTTGATGCGCGCCATGGTGGTCTCGTTGCCCGTGAGCAGCGTGCTCACCCAACCCGGTTCGGCGTCCAGGGCATCGAGCAGGAACGGCACGCCCGGCAACAACCCCCCGCGCGGCGGATCCATGAGCGCGCGCATGTGTGCCGCGACGCGCGTGAAGAAGTGCTCCCGGTCTCCATGGCCGAAAGCGATGCCATGCTTGGCCGCGATGTCGCCGAGGATCAGTACGTCCGTGCGGCCAGCGAACGCGATGCTGGAGAGGTCGTCCTCGATGCTGTAGACCTCGTGTAGCGCTCGCACCAGCGCATCGCGCCCGGCCCCCTGCGTCAGCAGCAGGGTGCCGTCGACATCGAACAGCCAGACGATCGAGGCAGGCTCAGGGAGCATGGTCGGGACACAGTAGCCGATTCCAGGACGCCGCTCCCGGCGCTGCGCCGGCTCTGGAGCCGGCCACGGGGCGCGATGTCATCGCGTGGGCTCTGCCCCCGCGCTGGACGCCACCTTGCACCAGTGGTTTCCTCTGCCCTGAGAACCTCCCGCCACGTGCCCAGCACGTGGTGTTCACGCATGGACCCCTGGCAGGCCCGACCCGTTGACCCACCCGAAGCCGAATGCCCCGAGCGGTCTCGAGAACTCCGCGCTCACGGCCGCGCGCCGGCTGCACGCCTATCTCGCCGCCCGCCACCTGCACGACCACCGCCTCGCGGGCGCCGATCAGGGCGTGCGTTGGAACATCCGCGTGTGGCGCTTCGTGAAGAGCTACCTGCCCCTGTTGCGTCCCGTCGAACGCCACTGGTTCGTGCAGGGGCAAGCATACTGGGTCCAGGCGTCGTGGGCGCTCGGGGACCTCACCGGGGAGCCCTCCTACCACGACGCGGCACGTGCGGCGACGCGTGTCATTCGCGCGGCACAGCGACCGGATGGCGCGTGGGACTATCCATTGCCCGAACGCAGGCACCTGGTTGCCACGGTCGAGGGCGATTTCGGCGCCATGGCCATGCTCGAACTGTGGCGCCGCGATCATGACGCGTCCATGCTCGACGGCGCGCGCGCGTGGTACGACTACGTCGAGCGCGAGATCGGCTATCAGGCGCACGCGGGCGGGCTGTGCGTGAACTACTTCCAGAAGCCGCGCGGGCTCGTGCCCAACAACACCTGCGAATGGATCTGGGTGCTGGGTGCGCTGGCACGCGCGACCGGCGAAGCGCGCTACCTCTAGCGCATCCCGGCGCTGCTCGGATTCCTCGAGGCCGTGCAGATGCCGGGCGGCGAGCTGCCGTACGAACTCGCCGGCGGCAACGAAGCGCGCACGCGGCCGCATTACCTGTGCTTCCAGTACAACGCGTTCCAGTGCATGAAGCTGGCGTGGCACGCGCACGAGCATGGTGACGAGCGTGCACGCCGCATCGCCGAGCGGCTCTCGGACTTCCTCGCCACCGGTGTGCGCGACAGGGGCTCGGTGCGCGCTTCATGCTCGAGCATCCTGCCCGAAGTGGTGTACTACGCCGACGCCGTCGGCATGGCGCTGCACACGGTGAGTACGCTGGGCTGGCGCGATCATCATGCGCTTGCCGACCGGACGTTCCGCTGGGTCATCGCGCAACAGCGTGCCGATGGCGGCTTCCCGGCGTTCTCGCGCGGCGACTACGGGCTGCTCAGCGACCGGAACGACTACCCGCGCTACCTCGCCATGACGATGTGCCATCTGGCCGAACGCGCGCGCGCCGACCGGCCACCGGGGCCGGCTGCGCCCGCGAGCCCAGCCCCATGAGAGTCCTGGTGATCACGAACATGTGGCCGTCGCCCGAACGCCCGCACTGGGGTGCGTTCGTGAAGTCGCAGGCCGACTCGCTTGCCGCGGCCGGCTGCGAGAACACGCTGTACGAGATCCACGGCTGGCGCGCGAAGACCGAATACCTCCGCGCGTGGCGCGAGTTGCCAGGAGTGGCGCGCGCTTGCGGCGCCGAACTCGTGCACGCGCACTTCGGGTTCTCGGGCGCGGCCGCGGCGCGGGTCAAGCTGCCGCTGGTCGTGAGCTTCTGCGGCGACGACCTGCTCGGGCATCCGACACTCACCGGAAGCCCGACGCTCAAGAGCCGCGCGCTCATCGAACTATCGCGCTGGGCCGCCCGGCGCGCCGACGGCGTCATCGTCAAGACCGCCGAGATGGCGCGCGTGATCGCCGGCGTGCCCGATGTCCACGTCATCCCCAACGGCGTCGACCTGGACCGGTTCGCACCCGGACCGCGCGCTAGCGCGCGCGCCGTGCTGGGCTGGCGCGCCGACGGCCAGGTGCTGCTGTTCGCCGCCGACCCGCACGAGATCCGCAAGAACTTCGCACTCGCCACGCAGGTCCAGCGCCGCCTCGTCGAGCGCGGTCTCGACGTCCGGCTCGAGGCGTTCTTCGGGAAACCGCAGTCCGAGATGGTGCATGCGATGAACGCCGCCGACGTGCTGCTGCTGCCGTCGATGCATGAAGGCTCACCCAACGTCGTGAAGGAAGCCATGGCGGTGGGCCTGCCGGTGGTGGCGGCCCCGGTCGGCGATTGCGTGGAACGCCTGCGCGGCGTGCAGCCGTCCGCGATCGCCACGCTCGACGCCGGAGCGTTCACCGACGCCACCGCGGCAGTGCTCGCCGCGGGCGCGCGATCCAACGGCCGCGAGGCGATCGCGCGGTCGTTGTCGTTGGACGCCGTGGCGCACCGCGTGCTGGCGGTGTACGAGCGCGCCCGTGCCCGCTTCGGGGGCGCGACGTGACAGTTGGCGGCAGCGCGCGGACCTTCACCGCACGGTTCGTGTGCGTCGCCGTGTGCATCGCGGCCGCCGGTTGTGCGCGTGCCCCCAAGCTCGAGCTCGACGTGCTGGTGGCGGGCGCCTCCGAGGTGCGCTGGCTCACGCACGACTCGACGCTCGCCGTCGCCGAGCTCGGCCGTGGCGTCAGCATCGTCGACGCGAGCACCGGAGAGCTCCGCGCGGCATGGCGGCAGCCGACGTTGCCGTCCCACCCGGCGCGCGGCCTCGCCACGTCGGCGTCCGGCGGGACGCTCGCGGTGGCGAGCGAGGACAGCGTGCGCGTGATCCGCTCGCGCGACGGCGCGCTGCTGTTCTCGGCTCCAGGCGGCGGCCAGGCGCTGGCACTCTCGGACGACGGCCGCACGCTGGCGTGGAGCGATGGCGC